>NZ_JBFTRC010000136.1:0-20711 GCF_056399325.1 Allobosea sp. 01N443 | reverse complement strand
CGCCGGTCACCGTCGTCTTCACGGTGTCCTTCAGGCCAACGATCTCGATTTCCTCGCCGACCTTGACGATGCCGCGCTCGACGCGACCGGTCACCACCGTGCCACGGCCCGAGATCGAGAACACGTCTTCGACCGGCATCAGGAACGGCTGGTCGATCGGACGCTCCGGCTGCGGGATATAGGCGTCGACCGTCTTCATCAGCTCGATCACCGCGTCATGGCCGATCTCGGGCGAGACGTTGTCCAGCGCAGCCTTGGCCGAGCCCTTGGTGATCGGGATGTCGTCGCCCGGGAAGTCGTACTTCGACAGCAGCTCGCGGATCTCCATCTCGACCAGCTCGAGCAGCTCCGCGTCGTCGACCAGGTCGACCTTGTTCATGAACACCACCAGCGCCGGAACGCCGACCTGGCGCGCCAGCAGGATGTGCTCGCGCGTCTGCGGCATCGGGCYGTCGGCAGCCGACACGACCAGGATCGCGCCGTCCATCTGCGCCGCACCCGTGATCATGTTCTTCACGTAGTCGGCGTGGCCGGGGCAGTCGACATGCGCATAGTGACGGTTCGCAGTCTCGTACTCGACGTGAGCCGTCGAGATCGTGATGCCGCGGGCCTTCTCCTCAGGCGCCTTGTCGATCTGGTCATACGCCGTGAACGACGCACCGCCAGACTCGGCCAGAACCTTCGTGATCGCAGCCGTCAAAGACGTCTTGCCATGGTCAACGTGACCAATCGTTCCGATATTGCAGTGCGGCTTCGTCCGCGCAAACTTCTCTTTGGCCATGACACCTTTTCCTCGACGACGGCCATCCCCGGCCGGAAAACGGGGTCGCATTAGGGGGTTTTGCGCGTCGATGCAAGCTGTGGCGGGCGAGATGACGCCAGCCGCGCACCGCGTCACCCCAACCGCATGCGTCCTGCGCTCAGGGCATCGTCACGAGACCGCCGCCCTCAGTGAGCCGGCACTGGAATCTGTTCGCGAGAAAGCTCCCCGTCCGTGGCCTTGGCGAGCAACCGCAAGCCGGCCAAGGCCGGAGCCCCTAAATGCCCCTCACGAACCACGCCCCCGCCACGGCTACTCGCGCAGGAGCCAGGCGGAAAACGACGCGGAGGCACTGTCGATCGCCTCATACGCTGGATCACCCCGGATCTGGTCGGCAATGGCGAGCGCARCAAACCCGATGAGGATTCCCACGGGCGTGGCAGGCACGACCGCAGTCGATGCAGCCCTGACGCCAGTCAGGTTAGGGTATTGCGTCAGCGGCCGCCCCGTCACCCCATCGAGCACGATCACGTCCGCGCTGAAATTCGCCTGCCCACCGGGAGCTATCAGCGACCTCACCACGACCTTCAGCTTGGCCGCGTGCTTGCCCGAAGGCTGTTCGGTAAAGCGCTTTCGGAAGCTGTCGCGAGTGATCTGCGCCAGCGTGCTGTACATCTGCGTCCGAGCAGCCGCGCTCCGGCTGAGAGCCATGAATTTCTCATCCCACGCAGCCTCCTCCGGCGTCGGCCCATTGCCCGCTCCGGCAGGATCACGCCCCAGGGAAACGGGACGGGTCGATGCCGGCATCTGCGTGCCGGCATAGGCCATTCCAGCCTTCGGCCAGACTATGGCTGTCTGGCCGTCGACGGGCTTTGGCGTTTCGACGATAACGTCGACGATCCTGAGATCGCGTATCTCCGAGAAGGTCAGTCCTCGGTCCGGCGTAACGCAGCCGGCAAGCGCCGTGCCCAGAACGGCTGCAAGCAGAAATCGAATCATGGCGTCGAAATGCCCCCTGCGCAAAATGCGACTGGCGGGCGTTAACGATCCCGAAATCATTGCGCCAGTTGAACCAAGGTATTGGGCACGCAGGAAAACCGCCCCCGTGCCGGCACTCGCCTCGCCCTATTGCGAAGATACGGCGTGCGCCCCGAACACCCGCCGATAGCGGCCGACTTCGCCTGGCTCGCCCGAAGCCTTGTCGGGATTGTCGGAGAGCTTCACCGCCGGTTGGCCGTTCACCCGCGTCACCTTGCAGACCAGCGACATCGGATCGAGCGCGCGCGAACCGTCCGGCGAGCATCCGACGAGATCGTTGGTGAGATCGGTGCCCCAGCCGAAGGCCATGCGCACCTTTCCATCGAAATGCTGGTAGACCCGTTCGATCGCGGCGACGTCGAGCCCATCCGAGAAGACCAGCAACTTTTCGCGCGGATCGCGCCCCTTCTCGCGCCACCAGGCGATGATCTGCTCGCCGGCGGCTATCGGCGGGGCACTATCGGGACGGAACCCAGTCCAGTCCGCAACCCAGTCGGGCGCGCGCCGCAGGAAATCGGTGGTTCCGAAGGCGTCAGGCAATGCGATCAGCAGATTGCCGCCATAGACCTTGCTCCATTCCTCGAGCACACGGTAGGGCGCACCCAGCATCGTCTCGTCGCTGTCTGCCAGCGCCGCGAGCACCATCGGCAGCTCATGCGCGTTGGTGCCGATCGCCTCGAGATCATTGTCCATGGCGAGCAGCACATTCGATGTGCCCGTGAAGCGTGGGCCGAGCCCCTCCTTCAGCGCCTCCACGCACCAGCGCTGCCAGAGATGCCCATGGCGGCGCCGCGTGCCGAAATCCGAGAGGCGCAGTTCCGGCAACTGCTGCAGACGCTCGACCTTCGCCCACATCTTCGCTTTGGCGCGGGCATAGAGCACATCGAGCGAGAAGCGCTTCTGACCAACCATCACCCGGCGCGCACGCAACTCGTTGATGATCGCCAGGGCCGGCACCTCCCACATCGTGCTGTGCGTCCAGGGGCCGCTGAAATGCAGTTCGTACTGGCCGTCCACCCGCCTGAGCTCGTATTCCGGCAACTGGAATTCGGCGAGCCAGGCCAGGAAATCCGGCGAGAACATCTGCGTCCTGCCGTAGAAGCTGTTGCCCGCGAGCCAGATCAATTCCTTCTTGCTGAAGCGCAAACCGCGGGCATGATCGAGCTGCGCCCTGAGCTCGTTCTCATCGACAAGATCGGCAAGCCGGATATGGCGGGACCGGTTGATCAGCGAGAAGGTGACTTGCACATCCGGATGAAAGCTCCGGATCATCTGCAGCATCAGCAGCTTGTAGAAATCCGTATCGAGCAGGCTGCGAATGATCGGGTCGAGCCGCCAGCCGTGGTTGTAGGTTCTCGTCGCGATATCGGTCAGGGTCATGCGGCGCGCGTGTCCGTGCGGCTGAAGGGCCGAAAAGAACTAGGCGAGATCGCGAGCCTTGAACATCCACCCGAATTCGCGTCGGGGGCGAGCGGCGTGCAGGGCAAAGCCCGGCCGCAGGCAAACGCTCTGCACGCAAATGGTGATCCCGCAGAAGCCAAAACGGGGCGGCCGCGCCATCCTCGCGCTGACGCAAGTCTCGTCGAAGGCGAACCTGCCGCAGGCAGCAATGTGCGGGGTCAGGGCTGAGGGGCACCACCAGACATGGCGGGCGGCGTGCGTCCGCCCCTCGGCCAGTTCCTAATAGCGCTTCGCATAATAGCCCGAGGACGAATAGACCGACTGGCATTCAAGCCAGTACATGGATTGAACTGTCCGATTGACCGGAATCGCGCAGACAGGAGCAAGCTGCGCAGCCCTCTCTTGCGTCACCTGGCAGCCCGACAACACAATCCCGCAGGCGATCAGCAGGCATGCCCGTTGAACCGTTCCCATCGTCCTGTCTCCTGTTGCGAGCTATATTCGACAGCTTCGCCGCCAACAGATCCAATTTGTCCTGTTACCCGGCAGCGCGATCTCGATAGCCATGCGAGGCACAGTAATTTCTTAGATAGACGTTTTCTCCGCCGAAGTTGAGGGATTTATCGTTCGATAACTCCACATTTTTTCGATATTCCACGCTGCGGCACCCGCCCGCGCGCCGAAACGTCATCGTGTCCTGTTATCGATAGAGAACAGGCCGGGACCTGACCATCCGGGCCGGACATGGTCCGGCTCGGCTGTCGACCCCGGGCAGACACCAGTCAACGATGACGATGCAGGGCGAACGGAAGGTTCTTCTGCTTGTCTTCTATCTTCTCGTCGAGAAGAGCATCAAACCGATCATAGTCGAGGCGAAGCTTTCCGAAAAACTCGCCCCCCGTGTCAGCGCTCGATAAAGGCACGTTGCAGTTGATCGGAGATCGGCTTCAGCAGGTAGCTCATCATTGTGCGGCTCCCTGTCTGCATGAAGACCTCCGCCGGCATCCCCGAAACGAGCGGCGAGTCGGCCAACCGGCGACGTTCATCGTTAGGAAGGGCGACCCTCACCGTGAAAAACGGAGCATTGGTCTGCTGGTCGCGGCTGATATCGGCAGAAACATACGATACGACACCCGTCAGCTGCGGTGTCACACGTTGGTTGAAGGCGGAAAAGCGGATGAACGCCTTCTGACCCGACCGCACCTGGTCGATGTCGTTGGGCTGGAGCCGCGCCTCGACCTGCAGATCGTCGGAATCCGGCACGACTTCCATGACCGTGTCGCCGGCGCGGACGACACCGCCGATCGTGTGCGCGGCAAGCTGGTGAATCACGCCCGAGGTCGGTGCACGAATATCGATCCGGTCGAGGAGGTCTCGCGCGGAAACGCCACGCTCGACGAGCTCGGCCTCCTTGCCCCTGGCCTCGCCGAGTTCCTTCACGACATCGGTCCGAAAGTCCTGATCGATCCTTACGATCTGAAGCTGTGCCTCGCCGATTTTTGCCTTTGTCTCGGCGATTGCCGAGATCAGTTGCCCCCGCTCGCCCTCGATACGTGCGGATTCTCGCTGCAGGGTCGTAAATCGCGTCAGCGGCACAAGCTTCTTGTCATACAGCGTCTTGATTCCAGAGAGTTCGCCCCCGATCAATTCCAGCTGGCTTGCCTTGGATTTGAGCTGGGCATCGAGGCCTGAAATCTCTTCGCCAAGCTGCGCGACACGACTTTGCAGCAAGTCCTTCTGGCTTTGCCGCGCATTCGCACGAGCCTTGAACAGCGACTCTTCCGACGCCAGGAGCGCGTTGACACCGGTCTCTGCCGATCGCGCGGCCATCTCGGGCGGCGTTTCGATCTGCGCGTGAGCGTCGCGCTCGGCCATCAGCCGTGCAATCCGAACCCGGAATTCATCAAGCTGCTTGCTCACCACCTGGAGACTCGCCCGCGCCTGGGTTGCATCCAGTTGCAGCAGCAGATCGCCAGCGTTCACCCGCATGCCATTATGGACCGGAATCTGCGCGACAATTCCRCCGGTCGGATGCTGGATCGCCTTGACGTTCGATTGAACGACCAGATTGCCGGGAACGGCGACCGCGCCGGCCAGCGGCATCAATGCACTCCACGCACCGATCAAGACTCCGCCACCGATCAAAACCCGAAGGCCAATCCTGAGCTCGCGGTTGAACGCGCGTTCGACCCGCGACGCCAGAGTATCATTCCGGGCATCCGCCGTGCCAGCCGTCAGCTCGGCGCGGCGCCTGTCGATCAATCGGTCACTTGCCGGCGTAGCCGCGGCGTCGCTTCCCCTGGGGTGAACAGTCGATCGGGATGTATCGATATGCAACATTTGCCGTTGAGCTCCATTGGCCGACGCGACATGGGCTGGCACGGGCGCCAACGGCGTCGGGTCGACAGGTGCGATGGGCGGGCTGAGATGCGCCGGAGGCTGCGTGGGGCCACTGCGGTTCACGAGGGAACGACCTCGGCAACCTGTGTCTGGCCAATCTGGTTCGCGCTTGACACTGTCGCAGGTCGGCGCGTTGCCACGGTCTTCTCTGTGTGAACGCGCGCAAAGATCTCGTCGCGGGGGCCGAATGCAACCGTCTTGCCCTCGTGGAGGACCATCGCCATGTTCAGTTCGGAGAGAGCGCTGGGACGATGCGAGATGACGATGACAATGGATTTGTCGCGACGCAGGATCTGAATGGCGCGCGCTAATGCGCCTTCCCCCTCCGCATCAAGATTGGCATTGGGCTCATCGAGCACGACGAGGAACGGATCACCGTAGACCGCGCGCGCCAATCCAATCCTCTGGCGCTGCCCCGCCGAGAGCGACATGCCGCCTTCGCCGATGCGCGTTGAATATCCCTCCGGCAAACGCAAGATGATGTCGTGCACGCCCGCTATCTGCGCGGCCTTCAAAATGGCCTCGGACGTCGCCTGATCTTCAAATCGGCAGATATTTTCTGCGACGGTGCCGTCGAACAAGGCCACATCCTGCGGGAGATAGCCGACATGACGCCCCAGGTCCTCATTGCGCCACTGATCGATCGCTGCGCCGTCAAGCCGCACCACGCCATTGCTGACCGGCCAAATTCCGACCAGGGCCTTCGACAGCGAGGTTTTTCCCGATGCGCTCGCGCCGAGAAGCGCCAATCCCATGCCCGCCGTGAGCGAAAATGAAATATGCGAGACGATCGCTTTATCCGTGCCTGGTGCGGTAACGGCGAGGTCCTGAACCAGGAGTTCGCGGCAAGGGCGCGGGAGCATCACCGGTGGCGCGGGAGGAGCAGCGGTCACCTTGAGGATTTCGCGCAAGCGGGCAATGCTCTGACGCGCAGCGACAAGTTGTTTCCAGCTGCCAAGCGCCACCTCGATGGGCGCAAGCGCCCGCCCCATCATGATCGACGAGGCAATCATGATGCCCCCCGACGCCTTGTCGGTCACGACGAGATAGGCGCCGATGCCCAACATCCCGGATTGCAGCACGTAGCGGAGAACCTTCGCAGCTGATCCGAGATTGGCATAGACGTCGCTGGCCCGGCCATTTTCGCGCAGACAGCGTTCATTGGCCTGCGACCAACGCGCCGTGAATCGGTCCTGCATTCCAAGCGCCCGGATCACTTCGGCATTTTGCCGGGTCGCATCCGCCAGGACCTGGCGCTGCGCGCTGCTGTCCATGGCGGCCCTGGCTGCCCCACGCGACACGCGCTCGGTCAACACTGTCATCGCAATGATGGCAACGGTCCCAAGCACGGCCGTGACGCCAATCGCCGGATGGAACAGAAACAAGGCGATGATGAAGATCGGGATCCACGGCATGTCCAGGAACGCCGTCGGCCCCATGCCCGACATGAACGCCCGAATCTGATCCAGATCGCGGAGCGGCTGCTGCATCAGGATGGGCTTCACGCCGCGCAGAGGAAGCGTGGCGAGCGCGGTGTGGATCGCTTCCTGCAGGCCGACATCGAACAGCGTTCCGACGCGGGAGAGCATGCGCGAGCGCAGCGCGTCGGCATAGCCTTGAATGAGATAGGCCAGCAGAACCACGAGCGAAAGACCAAGCAAGGTCGCGATGTTGCGGCTCGGGATCACCCGATCATAGACCTGCAGCATATAGAGTGAGCCAGACAGCATCAGCAGATTGATCACGCCGCTGAACACGGCGATTCCGGTCATGCGACGCGCACTGTCGCGCAACCCGCGTGCGACCGGATCGTCAGATGCCGGTATCGAGCGCCCCTCAGATATCGTGCCGGATTGAAATATCTCTGGTCCGTAGCTTTGAGCGAGACTCATGCCTCTTCTGCGCCTTTTTGTCCGGCCGATACGTGTCGGCGATCACATGTGCTTGACGGGCGATACCGCCCCATTTTCCGGCAAGAATGCGCCGGTTCCCGTCAAGCCGCGCGGCGCGATGAAGCGACCGCCATGAGCGAGACACAGAGCCGGCTCGGGCAATCCAAGGCAGGTCGGCTAAGGCAGGTCGGCTAAGTCCAGTTTGCCTGAACGCGGCAGGTTGGCCGTGAGCAGGAGAGGCCACGAAGCGCCGGACATGTCGGAACCACAGACCGGCTTTCAAGGCAAAGGTGTCGTTGCCGGCGCTGAAAGGCGACGGGACGCTTCCGGAGTTGGCGCGGCAGTTCGACGTCCGCGCCAATCAGATCACGCAATGGCGGGGGCAGCGCTGCTTTCGGGCGCCAACAATGACGTCCTCCCGTCTGCGGCCGCTCGGCCGAGTCGGCTTCCAACACCATGGATGAACCAGGAGTTGGAAGCCTGCCCGCGCGACGTCATCCCCACATGTGATGGAGATGATGTGCCGTATCGACAATCGGTGAATGATGGATGTCGGCTGTCGCGTGATCGTGTGACGAAGGCGGGGCAGCGTCAGCGACCGTACCCGGAGGTGTCGGCGTTGGTTTCGGATCAGCGGCTGCGGTCGCGGGCGCAGTGACCGCCGTCGACAGCACCTGGGCCACGGTCAGGCCATCCGGGTTGAAATGGCCGCCGGTTATCGGAATGTTGTTGCCACCCACGTCTGCGGCATTGTCGTGGATGACCTCGRCAGCTGCCGTGACCAGGGCAGYATCGCCGGTCTTGAGACCTTTGATCATCGCATCGACTTCGGCCCCGAGCGTGCTGCTCGGTGTCAATTCATTGTCGAAGCGTGCCCCGAAGATCCCACCCTGCGCCAGATCGAACTTGGTTGCGTTCTTTTCGAAGGTTTGAAACTCGCTGATCAGGGCATTGATCGCATGCGTATCGCCCGATCCGACAAGTTGTTCTGCCCGCTGGCCCAGCGAGTTGCCTTGCGCGATGAAGTTTGCCCAGAAAGCCGTTTGAGCGGCATTGTCCTGATATCTCGGGGTTGGATTGAGAGCGTCAGGAAATTGGGAAAAGCCCGATACGCCTCCCTGGCTGGCCAAACCAGCCAGATTTGCATCCCCCTGGATGATATCGATCATGTCCAGGATATTGTCGTTGCTGCCCCGGCCGGCGTCCGGGTCGATGCCAGCCTGGTTGATATAGGTGATTTCGAGTTGCGCCTGCCTCATGACGGTGTCGGCATGAATGCCGGTGAGACCCTCGAACTGCGCGGGCTGCGCGTCGATCAAATGCTTGAGGCCGCTGACGACGGCGTTCATGTCACTGGTGATGATCGCCTTGTTGTCCGAATTGACACCGCCGAGAATGCGATTGGCCGCATCGTTGAAGATGGCACCGATCTGGGCCAGGGTGGCATGAGGCGCAGTCGCCGCAGTCACGCCGTCGGGTAGCGTCTCCGGCGCCGCGAGAAATCCGGTCGCGCCATTCTGCGTGGCCAAGGTCGAAAGCGTGTGATCGTTATTGACGGTATCGAGGATTTCGAGATGGCTTGCACGCAGAGCAGCCTCGGCATTTGCGACGCTGCCGAATGATCCGCCGCCATTCACGGATGCTGTCGCGGCCGAAAGCGCGGTCGTGATATCGGACAAGACCGTCTGGATATGCGTGAGCGTGTCGCCGGAAAATTGACCTGCCTTTATCTCGGACTGGAGACCGCTCTCCACCGCTTTGAGGTCGTCCACATATCGCACCACGCTGCCATGGCCTTGGCCGCCTTCCTCGACTGCGTTTTGCCATAGGCCGCCAACGAGCGCGCGGGTCGCGTCGTTGAACGTGGCGCCGAGATCCGAAAATTCCGGAGCAGATGAGGTGGGGGGAGTGGGCGTCTCGGGCGGTTGGGGCGGATTGTGATCACCGTGCTGGTGATGGTTGTCGTGTCGTTGATGCGTATCATGCGCGAAGCGAGCCAAGGCGGTCTTCCCTCTCTCTGGGTGCCGTGAGCGATAGCCACGGGTGGGGGAGCGTCGTGTACCAAAACGGTACGAGGCGGCCGGAAGATTGTTTACCTTCATGGCGTCAATCAGCCGAGATCGAGGCTAATCTGCGCAGAAGCAAAGGCGATTGGCCGACGAACTTGTGGCGAGCCAGGTCAGATACCACCTGATCGAGGCGCGAGCCTCGGACACGCCGCCATGGGCGCGCAGATGGACCTCTTCAACTTTCATTGATCGCCGGAGGCGTTAGACGAAGACGTTGGCGCGCCAGGCGTCTCTGCCGTCCATGCTGATCTTGACGCTGGCGCCGATAAGCAGAGCGGTGAACTTCCGGCTGGTGAACCGCGGACCTGATGCGTGTTGGCGATGTCAGGCTYGCCATGGCGAGCCATCGCTTCTTCGACCGTCTCGATGCAGAACGCGACATCCATGGTGATCGACAACGCCCGGCCAGAACCCGGCGTCTGAACCAATCGACGACAGCCCTCAGGTAGACGAAGCCGCGCGCCATGGGGATGTAGGAGACATCCATTTCCCGGACCTGATTAGGCCGCGTAACCGGCTGCTTGCGCAGAAGGTGGGGGAAGATCTTGTATCCCGGCGCCGGCTTCGAGGTGTTCGGCCGGCGATGGAGCACCTCGCCGTGTTCAGGCAGGAGCTACACTTATCCGACCTGTCTGGATGCACCGAGCCGGCTCTTCGCCATTCTGAGGCGAGAGTGTTGGAGCGGGTGAAGGGAATCGAACCCTCGTATTCAGCTTGGAAGGCTGCTGCTCTACCATTGAGCTACACCCGCGCCGGGTGCGACACCGCCTGAACGGCGACATCAACATAGACAGGACACGGTGGTGGGGGAAGCAGGACTCGAACCTGCGAAGGCATAGCCAGCGGATTTACAGTCCGCCCCCTTTGCCGCTCGGGACATTCCCCCGCCGTGTCGTGGACGCGCGCCGTGAAGCAACGTTGTCCAAGCGCCTGTTTCACTTTCGTGACGGGCAACAGGTGCGGGCGGACTTATGGTGACCGGGCTCCGGCGTGTCAACGGCAAAAAGCCGGTTCACCCACGTTTCCTTGTATCCGTCCCCAGCCCCTTTCCGGGGCCGGCATGGCCAGAGCCTCAGAAACCAACTGTAATCCAAGCCTCGATGAAATCCGCGCGCGCCTCCACGCTCAACCGCGGTACCTCGCACAGCCGGTAGCCATAATCGTCATAGGCCGCGACCATCGCCTCGTAGGTTCGCTCAGCCTCGGCGAAATCCTGCTTGCGCTCCTCGTCCTGCCCAAAGATCTCGCGCCAGGGCGGCGCGACGAAGACCTCGCTTCGGTAGCGGAACCGTCTTGCCGCGTTGTCCACATGCGCGGGAACACCAAGTCCCGAGAGCCTCAGATAACCCGCGATATCGGGAACCCCTCGATCAAAAATGACCAGCCCGGCCTGCTCCCTCGCAGCCTGATGGGAGCGCAGCTCCCAACTCAGCATCAGCTCGGCGAAGAGCTCGCGATCGGCCCAGGGCAATGCCTGTCCCTCGATCGCCACCTGATCGCGAATGATGGCGCGGCCGGCTTCCGGAGACGTCGCAAATCCTCGCTTTGAGAGCGCCTCGATCAACGTCGTCTTGCCGGAACCGGGCCCACCGGTAATCACGACGAAGCGCTGGATATCCTCGGTCCTAGCCATCCCGTTCCCTCTCAATCCCTCTTGCCTGCGACAGCGTCCGCTGCTGCTCGACACCGAAAATCCGTCGTCCGGGCTGGCAAAGCGCCGCCCGCCGTGGCAGGGCATGGGCCGTCACGCTTCGGAGGTCCCCATGCCCGCGCCGTTCCGCCCCAAGCCGGCCAGGCCCGGCGGCAAGCCCTTCGCACGCCGCGACCGCGATGCCGGCCCCCCGCCACACCGGCCCGGCGATATCGACGAGGCCGTGCTCTACGGCGTCCATCCGGTCATCGAGGCACTTCGCAATCCCAATCGACGCTTTCGACGCCTCCTCGCCACGGAGAACGCCCTGAAGCGGCTGAGCGAGGAGGTCGGCACGCTGCCGCTCGAACCCGAGCTGGTCCGCCCGTCCGAGATCGACCGCCTGCTCACTCCAGATGCCGTGCATCAGGGCCTCTATCTGGTCTGCGATCCCCTGCCCTCGCCTGATCTGGACAGCCTTCCCGACGATGCGATCGTGCTCGCGCTCGACCAGATCACCGACCCGCACAATGTCGGAGCGATCCTGCGATCGGCCGCCGCGTTCGGCGCTGCCGCGGTGATTGTCACGATTCGCCATTCTCCGGCAGCAACCGGCGTGCTGGCAAAATCGGCATCCGGCGCGCTCGAGCATGTTCCGCTGATCGCCGTGCGCAATCTCGGCGATGCGTTGGATCAGCTTGGCAAGCGCGGCTTCCAGCGAATCGGCTTTGATTCGGAAGGGGCGACTGCCTTCGACGAAATCGCCCTGCAGCGGCCACTCGTCATGGTGATGGGTGCGGAAGGGAAAGGCCTGCGTCAGCGCAGCCGCGATCTCTGCGACCATCTCGCAAGGCTGGAAGTGCCGGGTGCGATCACCAGCCTCAACGTCTCAAACGCCACCGCGATCGCGCTCTATGCGGCAAGCCGGCGGCGCTGACACTCAGCGCCGGGGCACATTGCGGATGCGGGCGCCGTCCTCGTCGCGGGCATAGCTCCCCTGCTCGCCGACACGGATGATGCGCACAATCGGCCGCTGCCGTGAACCTTCCAGCCGGTAGATCACCGGCTCGGGCGTCGGGGGCTGCGGAATCCCCACCATCACCGGCGTATAATCGCGCGAGCGATCGATAGTCCGCTCTGCCTCGCGCTCCTGCAGGATCACGGTGTCGCGGCCGAAATCGGAGGGGGAATACCAGGGGCCGCCGATGAACCCCGGGTTGCCCAGGAAACGTCGGGCACGATCATGCCGGAATATCGGTCCATTCTGGCGCGCCAAATGCCGAAAGCCAGGAGCCATTCGCGGCGCAAAGGACGGCGGCCCGGCCGGCGCGAAAGCCCTGCCTGACCCAGCTGCCACAACCTCGCTGACCGGGCTCAGGAAAACCAGGAATGCCAGCAGCGGCAACGTTGCATGGATGCGCGGCATCAGCGCGCTCCCCTTCCCCGCATCATGTCGGCCTCGCGCTGACTATAGGACAGTCAGCGCCGCACTGCCAATCCGGGAAAATCCGCCGCGTGCGGGAACGAGGGAAAGACCTCTACGCCTTAAGTCTTACGTCGAACGATGCAAGACCAAGTGCTTGATTGCACAACATTTCGCGTCAGCGCATTCCTGTGCAATTGCCGGATTGGTGCAAGCGAAACTTCACCCGGCAGGCAGTGGCATCGTGTCGCAAGAAATCGAGCCACAGGGAAACGGGCGGCCCGGGGGATAGTCCCGATGCCGGGCATTATTCAGGGGAGAACGCCATGAGCATGGCAGCACAGACATCGGGGGCTGCGGCGACGCGACGCCCCATGACGAAGGAAGAGAAGCGCGTCATTCTCGCTTCGTCGCTCGGCACCGTCTTTGAATGGTACGACTTCTATCTCTACGGTTCGCTCGCCGTGATGATCGGCGCGCATTTCTTCTCGGCCTTCGATCCGAATACGCGCGCCATCTTCGCGTTGCTCGCCTTCGCCGCCGGCTTCCTCGTCCGCCCCTTCGGTGCGCTGTTCTTCGGCCGCCTGGGTGATCTTATCGGCCGCAAATACACCTTCCTCGTCACGATCGTGATCATGGGCGCCTCGACCTTCCTGGTCGGCCTGCTGCCGAGCTACAACTCGATCGGCTGGATCGCACCGGTGATCCTGATCGCGTTGCGCATGCTGCAGGGCCTGGCGCTCGGCGGTGAATATGGCGGCGCAGCGGTCTATGTCGCCGAGCATGCGCCTCCGGGCCGTCGCGGCTTCTACACCTCCTGGATTCAGACCACGGCGACGCTCGGCCTGCTGCTTTCGCTGATCGTCATTCTCGGCATCCGCACCACCATGGGTGAGGCCGAATTTACTGCCTGGGGCTGGCGCATTCCATTCCTGGCCTCGATCTTCCTGCTGGCGATCTCGGTCTGGATCCGCCTGCAGATGCAGGAATCGCCGGCCTTCAAGAAGATGAAGGAAGAGGGCAGCGGCTCGAAAGCACCGCTTTCCGAGGCCTTTGGCCAGTGGAAGAATGCGAAGATCGCGCTGCTGGCGCTGTTCGGCCTCACCGCCGGCCAGGCCGTCGTCTGGTACACCGGTCAGTTCTACGCCCTGTTCTTCATCCAGAGCATCCTGAAGGTCGATCTCTATTCGGCCAACGTGCTGATCGCCTGGTCGCTGATCCTCGGCACCGGCGGCTTCATCCTGTTCGGCTCGCTTTCGGACAGGATCGGCCGCAAGCCCGTCATCCTGGCCGGCTGCCTGATCGCGGCGCTGACCTATTTCCCGCTCTTCGGCGCGCTCACCAAGGCAGCCAATCCCGGCCTCGCCGCAGCCCATGAGAACGTCAAGGTTCAGGTCGTCGCCGATCCTGCCAGCTGCGGCTCGGTCTTCGACCCGGTCGGCGTGCGCACCTTCACCCAGCCTTGCGATGTCGCCCGCCGCACGCTCGCCTCGCAGGCGATCCAGTACACCCAGGTCCCGGCCCCGGCCGGCACCGCGGCCAAGGTCACGGTCAACGGCAAGGATGTCGCGATCGATGCCGGCTTCGCCGCCAACATCGCCAAGGAAGCGGTCGCCGCCGGCTATCCCGCGGCGGGCGACGCCCGGATCGTCAAGACCGGCTTCATGAACGCGCTGTTCAACGCCCAGTCGCTGACCATCATCGGCATCCTGACGATCCTCGTCATCTATGTGACGATGGTCTACGGCCCGATCGCCGCCGCCCTGGTCGAGCTCTTCCCGACCCGTATCCGCTACACCGRCATGTCGCTGCCCTACCATATCGGCAACGGCTGGTTCGGTGGCCTGCTGCCGGCGACCTCCTTCGCCATGGTGGCTGGCACCGGCGACATCTTCTACGGCCTCTGGTACCCGATCGTGATCGCGATGATGACCTTCGTCATCGGCATGCTCTTCGTGCCCGAGACCAAGGATCGCGACATTCTCACCTACGACAACAACTGATCGGCCCATCACCGACAGGTACGAGCCCCGCCTCCCTGGAGGCGGGGCTTTTCTTTGGGCAAGCGGTAACCGATCTTGCCCTCGCCGCGCGCGGCTGGTAACCGCATCTGGCTGACCGGGCCGGATTAGCTCAGCGGTAGAGCAGCGGTTTTGTAAACCGAAGGTCGGGGGTTCAATCCCCTCATCCGGCACCACACATCTCTGGCTCGCTTCGCGCGACYGGTTAGCGGCACGAACGTGCAAGSGATGGTGTGAGAGCCTCCGGGCTGGGCGAACGGCCATGGACAGACGGGAACACTTGCTCGCGCTGGCCGAGCGTTGCGAGACGGCCGAAAAGCCCGATCGCGCGCTCGATGCCGATATCTATGAGGCGCTGGGCTTCACCGTACGGCGCAAGCCGAGCCATCTCGTCGGCCGCCGCACGCCCATGGGCGGCATCTATCAGCAGGGTTCGCTCTGGAAGGCGCTCGGCCTGGTCAGCGCTAATATCGACGTCGCGATCAACCTCCTGCGCCAGAAGGCTCCGGAGTGGAGCTGGAGCCTGCAATGCCTGGCCGAGGAGGATAGCGCTGCCTTCCAGGCCCTGGTCGCGGAATGTTCGGGCAACGCCATGCTCGGCTCATTGGCCCTTTGACCGGACGCTAGGCTGCTGCCCAGGCCGAAGACGCGCCTAGGGAGACTGCAATGCCGCCTTTTAGTCCGTCGCGCCGCACCGTGATTGCCGGTGCCGGCGCACTCGCTGTTGCCACCACGTTGGATTTACCCGCCGGGTTCACACCGGCTCAAGCGCAAGGAGCCCCCGTGAATCAGGCCCCCGGATACTATCGCTACAAGATCGGGGACATGGTCCTCACCGCGATCAATGACGGCTTCGCCCGTCGTCAGCTCGAGGGCTTCGTCCGCAATGCCGAACTCGCGGAGGTCAAGGCGGCGATGGCGCAGGCCTTCCTGCCAGCCGATGCCTTGAACATCACCTTTACGACGCTCGCCATCCAGAGCGGCGGAAAGCTCATCCTGATCGATACCGGCAATGGCGATTCGGGCGCGCCGACCTCCGGAACCTGGCTCGCCAATTTCCGTGCCGCCGGTTTCGATCCCAAGGATGTTTCGACGGTCGTCTTCAGCCATTTCCATGGCGATCATATCAACGGCTTCCGCCTGAAGGACGGCACGGCCGTTTTCCCCAATGCCGAGGTCATGGTCCCGGCGGCGGAATGGGCCTTCTGGATGGACGACGCCAAGATGAACGCCGCGCCCGAGGCCATGAAGGGGGCATTTGGCGGCGTGCGCCGCGTCTTCGGCCCTGTCTCCAAGGATGTGAAGCAGTTTGAGGCCGGCAAGGAGATCCTGCCGGGCATCACCGCCATCGCGGCGCCTGGCCATACGCCCGGCCACACCACCTTCGCGCTCAGCTCCGGCACGGCAAGGATGATGGTGATGTCGGACACGACCAACCACCCAGCCCTCTTCGCCCGCAATCCCGACTGGTCCGCGGTGTTCGATATGGATGGCCCGCAGGCTGCCGCCACGCGTCGCAGGCTGCTCGACATGGTCTCTGCCGACAAGATGCAGGTCGCGTTCTACCATGCGCCATTCCCGGCCACCGGCTACATCGCGAAATCGGGCAACGGCTTCGAGCTCGTGCCCGTGCAATGGACCACGTCCATCTGAGGCATGCGGCATCGTCGCGCATCGAGCCGGGGGCGACCCCGGCTCTTTTTATGCCTGCCCTGGCTCGCCCCTTCCGTCACCGCCGTGCTATGCCAACCGCTCCCTGCCCCTGAGCCTGGCTGATCCGGACCCCCTGATGACCGCGCGCTTCGCAGCCATCTCCTTCGTCGCCAGTGAGACGCCAGAGGCCGAAGCCGCGCTGGAGAAGCTCGTCGCGCGCTATGGCAATGCCGATTGCGACAGCGCCGATGTCATTGTGGCGCTTGGTGGCGACGGGCTGATGCTGCAGACGCTGCATCGCTTCATCGGCACAGGAAAGCCGATCTACGGCATGAATCGCGGCTCGGTCGGCTTCCTGATGAACGAGTTCCGCGAGCGAGGCCTGACCAAGCGATTGGAAGCCGCCCATCGCAGCATCGTCCACCCGCTTTCGATGCTCGCGATCGACGAGAATGGCCGGGAATACCGTGCCAAGGCGATCAATGAAGTGTCCCTGCTCCGGCGCTCCTACCAGGCGGCGAAGCTGCGCCTGTCCGTCGATGGCCAGGTGCGGCTGGAGGAACTGATTTCCGACGGTATCCTGCTCGCGACGCCTGCGGGCTCGACAGCCTACAATCTCTCGGCCAATGGCCCGATCCTGCCGCTCGATGCGCCTTTGCTGGCCTTGACTCCGATCGCCGCCTTTCGCCCGCGGCGCTGGCGCGGCGCCCTGCTTCCCGACCAGGCGCAGGTGATGATCGAGGTCCTGGAAGCGCCAAAACGCCCCGTCAGTGCGATGGCCGACCATATCCAGATCGACAATGTCGTCTCGGTCGCGATCGCGATCGACCGCAACATCGACCTCGTCATGCTGCACGATCCCGGCCACAGCCTGGATGAACGCATCCTGCGCGAGCAATTCGGCTACTGACCAGCCGGCGACGACGCCTCAGGCAGCGTTTCGAATATCCGCCTCGTCGAGTTCGACGAGCAGGGACGGATCGGCCTCGACCAGCAGGGCGAGCGCCGCATCATCTGCAAACGAATCCGCCATCAGCCGCGCTTCCTCGCGCGCCGCCTCGGCATCGAGCCGCCGCAGCAGACCGTTCAGCGAATCGGCCTCACTGCTTTCAAGGCTCTCGCAGCAGCTCATGACGCTGGCCATGATGGCGCGGTCGATGCCCTGCGTACCGCTCACCCGTTCGAAGCCGGACATGTTCAATGCGGCGATTGCTGCCGCAAAGGCCGGCAGCAACGAGCCCGGCATGCCGGCCTTCCGATACAGCCCCCGCAAGCTCGCGCCACTCCGGTCCCGGAGGATCGCCGACACGCGAGCGAGCGGCAGACCGGAAAGGGACGAGAACGCCGCCTCCGCCAGGGCCGGCTCTGCACTGAGGAGCGAGCGCAGCATCAACCCCGGCGTCAGCCGGCCGTTCTCGCGCAGGCACTCGACGATCGCAGGCGCATCGCTGTCTTCGCCGCCTGCTGCGAGAGCGACGGCAACCCGCTCGGTCGACTCGCGCGCCAGCCTTGCGCTGCGCTCCGGCGTCAGCCAGCCGCAGCCGGAGACGAAGCTCGCCAACGCATCCGACATCCGCCCTGCAATGGCCTGGCGTAGTCCTGCGGGCAGATCGTTTCGGGCAAGCAGCGCCTCGCGCAAGGCACCGGAGCCGCCCGCGCGCTCGAACATGCGCTCAAGCGAGAAACTCGGCATCCATGCGCTGCGATTGCCTGCCAGGGCCAGCAGCGCTTCCTCGCAGCCGACTTCGGCGAGTGCTGCCGCAACACTGGTCGGCAGGCACGGCCGCTGTGCAATCGCGCGTTGCGCCAGAGCATCCCCGACGGCAGCCGCATCGACCAGGTCCGCCTCGGACAGCACCGGTGAATGCGCCAGAACCAGTGCATTCACGTCGCTTTGCTCGGCGATGAGGTTGAGGATCAGCGCACGCGGCGCACGCGGCGAGGTCGCGACCTCCTCGGCGATGGCGCGGCGAACCAGGGGCGACGGATCGTCGATCAGGGCGATCAGCGCCGTTTCGGCCTCGCGGCGATCCTCGTCGGACATACCGGAGTGCAAATAGGCACCCGCAAGCGCGGCTGCGCCGGAGGCACGGGCTTCGGCATTGGCGGTCCGGGCCCAGAGCAGGAAACGGCGAACGATCATGTGCCGCTCCGCTCGACCATGAAGGCGGAAAGATCGAGCGGGGCACGACGCGGCTTCGCCGCGGACTTGGGTACGGTGTTCCCAGCCTGGGTCAGGTCGAGCGGGCGCGATGGCGGCAAGGGAGCAGTTGTAGCAGTCGGTGGGTTCGCGGGCACCGGTGAGGCGGACGGAGGAGACGGAGCGGCGTCGCTTGCGCCCTGCCGCGGGAAATAGCGGTCGGCCGGATCGAGCGCCGCCAGACGCGAAGCATCGCTACGCGGCGTCGTCCAGAGATTGGCCACCGCCTTGGAGACCGGCTGGCGCGAGCCCTCGGTCGAGAACAGCCCGATCAGCCCCTTGGCCCGGCCAGGCGCCAATGCGGCAGCAATCGGCACCGGCTGGTCAGTGCCGGCCGCGGAGTTGACGCTCCCGGTCGTGGTTGCTGCGGCAAGCTGCGTGTTGGCATGGCTCGCCGCCAGCACGCCGTAGACCTCCTGGGCCGTGCGGGCGCGGCCGGCCTTGTCGAAGAAGATGTTGCGATTGGCCGAAGCGGCCTCGGGAAAGTCCTTGGCTGCGACCCGCGTCGGATCGTTGCCGGCGGCGCGAATGAGGTCGCTCGCGCCACGCGAGCCGAGCACATGCGCCATGTAGAGTTCGCCGGCATTCGGCTGGCGACCGAGCGTCGAGGCAAGCTGGTCGCGGTTCTTCTGGGTCAGTGCCCCGGCCATGACGGCAGCCACCTGCGKATCATTGCGCAGTTGCAGGATCTTTTCTCGCGTCGCGGCGTCCGGCACGCTGAGCCGACCGGTCTCGTCGGCGCTGATCGCATTGGCGTAATTGGAAAGCCCCTGCTTCGGCCCCTCCTGCTTCACCATGGAAAGCCAGGTCTGCTCGATGAACTGGAACAGCCCGGTGGCGCTCGAGGTCTTGGCCTTCGCATCGGGATCAAGCGCCGATTCGCGCTGCGCCGTCTTCAGCAGGTAATCGAAACCGGCACCGCTCCGTTCGGCGCCGTCGCGAATGGCATTGACGACCGGATTGGCCGGTGCAGTCTCGCGCGTCGTAGGCGTAGTGAACAGGAACATGCAGACTCTCGGGCAGCCCGAGCGCAAGGTGCCGGAGCTCCTGTGGAGACTGCCCCGATTATGGTAAGCGAACCGTTAAACACGCGGAATCACCGAGCCGGCTTGAAGCGCCGGAATGCGGCATTGGAGGAGCGTTCATGACCGAGGTGAAACGGCACAAGCGCGGCGGGATCTATTTCGAGGATTTCCAGGTCGGCGCGGTCATCGAGCACGGGCTTACGCGCACCGTGACCCAGATGGACAACATGCTCTTCTCGAACATGACCTTGAATCCGCAACCTCTTCATATCGATGCGCATTTCTGCGCGACCGAGACGGAGTGGGGCAAGCCGCTGATGAACTCCCTGTTCACGCTGGGGCTGATGATCGGCATCTCCGTCAACGACACCACGGTCGRCACCACCATCGGCAATCTCGGCATGACCGACGTGACCTTCCCTGCCCCGCTCTTCGAGGGCGACACCGTGAACTGCGTCACCGAAATCGTCGGCAAGCGTGAGTCCCGCTCGCGACCCGATGCCGGGATCGTCGAGTTCCACCATCGCGCCTTTAAGCAGGACGGCACCCTGGTCGCCCAATGTCGCCGCCAGGCCTTCATGCGCAAACACCCCGAACCCACGACGATCGCGGTCTGACCGGATGCGTTCGCTCCTTTTCGTACCGGGCGACAGCCCGAAGAAGCTCCAGAAGGGCCTGGAGAGCGGCGCCGATGCGCTGATCCTGGACCTGGAGGATTCCGTCGCACTCGACGGTAAGGCCCAGGCCCGCACCATCAGCCTGGATTTCCTCAAGGCGGCTCGCCAGCAGGCGAAGCGGCCCCTCCTGATCGTGCGCATCAATGCACTCACGACCGGGCTCAGCGATGCCGACCTCGACATGATCATGCCGGGTGCCCCCGATGCGATCATGCTGCCGAAATCCGAGGGCGGCACCGATGTCTCGCATCTCGCCGCCAGGATCGCTGTTCGGGAGGCCGAATGCGAACTCCCGGACGGCGCGACGCGGATCATTCCGATCGCCACCGAGACCGGAAAGGGCATCTTCGGCCTCGGCAGCTATGCCGGCGCGACCCATCGGCTCGCGGCTCTGACCTGGGGAGCGGAAGACCTGTCCGCTGATCTCGGCGCCGAGACCAACCGGCTGAGCGACGGCTCCTATGCCGATCCCTACCGCCTTGCCCGATCGCTCACGCTCTTCGCCGCCGCATCCTCGCAGGT
>NZ_JBFTRC010000135.1:0-18314 GCF_056399325.1 Allobosea sp. 01N443 | reverse complement strand
GAGATGGGCTTTGCGCGCCAGGTCGCCGACCGCGTCATCTTCATGGATGCCGGCCAGGTCGTCGAGATGAACGAGCCCAACGCCTTCTTCAAGAACCCGCAGCACGAACGCACCAGGCTCTTCCTGTCGCAGATTCTCCATTGAGGGCGCGCAGCCTTGCATCCACCGGAGGCCCGGCGCGTTCGAACGCGCCTCGCCATGGGGCGCGGCCGGTGTAATCTGCCGGCCCCCTGCCGAGGTGCCATGACTTGAATCACCGCCAGCTTGAGACGTTTGCCGCCGTGATGAAGTCCGGCACCGTCTCGCGCGCAGCCGAGTTGCTCGGCATCACGCAGCCGGCGGTCAGCCGCACCATCGCCGAACTGGAGCGCTCGGTCGGTTTCCTGCTGTTCGACCGGGTGCGCAACCGCATCATCCCGACGCCCGAGGCCAAGCTATTCTATGCGCAGGTCGAGGCCTCGTTTCGCGGCATGGACACGCTCCGGGCCACGGCTGCCCGCATCCGCGACCATGGCTCGGGACAATTGCGGATCGGCTCGCTCTCGGCGCTTGGCTCGTCGCTGGTGCCCCGCGCCGTCCGGCGCTTCCGCGAGGGCCATCCCGATATCGGCGTCACCCTGATGGTGTTGCCCTCGCGCGACGTGCGTGACGGCGTCGTCTCCGGCCAGTTCGATATCGGGCTCGCCGCCGACGAGATCGATGTCAGCGGCGTGCTGCACCAGCCCTTCGTCTCGCCGCGCGTGCTCTGCGCGATCCCGCGCGAGCATCCGCTGGCCGAGCGCGACCTGATCACGCCGCATGACCTGCACCGCCAGCCCTTCGTCGCCTATGTGCCGGAGGACCGGACCCGCCAGCGGCTCGACCTGGTCTTTCACCAGGCCGAAGTCAGCCCGCATGTCGTGGTCGAGACGATCTATGCCGCAACCGTCTGTGCGCTCGTCGCCGAAGGCGTCGGCATCGGCCTGGTCAGCCCCTATGCGGTCGCCGGCGCCGATATGAGCCGGATCGTGCTGAAGCCGTTCGAACCGGCAGTGCACAGCAAGAGCCTGCTGATCCTGCCGCTCGACCGGCCAAAATCGCAGCTGGTGCGCGATTTCATCGACTGCCTGCTCGCCTCGCGCTAGTTCGCCGTGCGTCCGTTCGGACGCAAGATGGGCGATCTAGCCCATTGTTTAAGCGTCGGATTTTCCGAAAACCGGATTCCACTTTTCGGTCCGATGCTCCAGGTCGCATCGAGCATGCTCTGAACGACGTGACCTGRGCCTGGGAGACATGAGGCCGGGATTGCGGCATCAAGCCGGTCAATCGCCTGCCTGAACCCGATAGGGATGAGAGATCACCGGATGCCTGCGATACCATTGCCCTTCGTGGTGGCGCTGTTGCTGACGATCCTGCTTATCCGGGTCTTCCTTCAGGACAGGCCCCTCCTCAAACCGGTCACTCTCTTCATCGGCACCTGCATTCTGCTGGTGGTCACGGTCGGCTTGCGCTGGACGATCGATGCCCCCTGGGTCCGGTTCCTGCAGCCCGTCATGGCGGCATTGCTGCCGCCCATCGCCTGGCTCTGCTTTGCAAGGCTGCGGCAGCCTCCCGCACTGCGATCCTGGCTGCATGTTCTGGCCCCGGTCGCGATCCTCATCCTGTCCTGCCTGTGGCAGCGCTGGCAGGCGCCGATCGACCTCATTCTCGCCCTGCTCTTTTTCGGCTATGGCGCGGCCCTGGTTCGCCACGGCCATGCCGGGCCCGATCAGTTCGAGAGCGTGCGTCTCTCCGATGCCCAGGGCGCGCGCAGGGCGGTTTCCGTCATAGGCCTGCTGCTGATCTGCTCAGGGATCATCGATCTTCTGATCGCCGCGGATTTCGGGTCCCATCAGGGCAGCCACGCGGCCGTGATCGTGGCAGTCGGCAACCTCCTCCTCCTTCCCGTCATCGCCTATGCAATCGCGGTGATCGGCCGCAGCGTCCCGGACGACGAGCCCCTCGATCGATCCGACCCGGCCCGCACCGAGGAGCCCGAGCATCGGCCGAACGAGGCGGCGTCGGCCTCCGCGACGGAGGAGGACGTCGGGATCATGGCGATGGTCGAGACCGCGATGCGCCAGAAGACGATCTATCGCGATCCGGACCTGACCCTGAACCGCCTTGCGCGCCGCCTCGGGCTGCCTTCAAGATCCGTGTCGAACGCGATCAACCGCACGCTTGGCCGCAATTTGCCGCAACTCGTCAATGAATATCGGGTTCGCGAAGCCATGCGCTTGCTCGGAGAAACCGACCTGCCGGTCACGGGGGTGATGTTCGAGTGCGGTTTCCAGACGAAATCGAATTTCAATCGGGAATTCGCGCGCGTGACCGGCACGACGCCGAGCGAGTATCGCCGCGCGGGCGGTGCGCCTGCCGGGGAGACCAGCCGTTCTACGGCCTGACCGGAATGGACCTGGCGAGAAAGCCGATCACGAGAAAGGCGATCTCACGGTGGATCTCGTCGCGGCCACGCGCTCCATCATCCCTGCAGATGATGCCGCTGCCGGGCTCGACCTTTTCGATGAGGGCGACGGCATCCGGCTTGCAGAGCCCGACAAAAGCGAAATGCGTCGCGTCGGGAATGGTGACCGAGGTCGCGGACGGCTTCGGCAGATGCTCCGCGAGATAGCCGGATTCAAACTTCGCGGGTAACCCGTCGATATCGATCCCTGCGCCGATCACAAGCGCCGGCATGTCGAGGCTCGCCAGGCTTTCGGGCGTAAAGCCTCTTGCAAGGCCGAGGTCGAGGGACACGAACGCCTTGAGGCGCGGGTCGGCCAGGTTGCCTTCGAGTTCGCGCTTGTCCAGGCCGAGCTCACCCCTGAGGACACAGGCACGCGGGCTGGTATTGGCCTTGCAATCGGTCTCGAACCGTTTCGTGTCGAAGCGTGCCCCGGCCAGTTCCGCAACCGTCCAGCCTCCCAGGGAATGGCCGATCGCGGAGACCCGGCTGATATCGACCTTGCCCGCGAGCGTCGGATCGCGTTCCACGGCGTCGATGACCCGGCTCAGATCACGCGGGCGCTCCCGCAGCATCGCCGCCTGCGCGGGTGGCATGTCGAATGTCGTCGTGCCCGGATGGTCCGGAGCCGCGACGATGCTGCCGCGTGCGGCCAGCTCCGCAGCAAGCCAGGAGAGATTGCGCCAGCTCCCGCCATAGCCATGCGACAGGACGACAAGCGGCAGTTCACCCGAGAGCGGCGCGGCACCGCGAATGACGGGAACCCCATGGAAGGCGGGATTGTCTCCGACGATCTCGGTCTTGCCCTCCTGTTTCGTCGGATACCAGATGCTGACCTGAAGCGGCCGCTTCCCCTTCGGGTCGAGCGTCGTCTGCTGAAACCCAATGGCGTCAGCGGAATGCGCAAGGACCGTGGTCAGCAGCCATGACCCGGCCGCCAGGAGTGAGCGTTGAAGGAGTGAGCGTTGAAACATGGCAGTCTMCGATGGAATGAGCGGCCGGCATGTTTCAAAATCCGCTCTCCCGAGACCTCGAACGCGATCGAGAACGCCGCTTTCCGCCAGATTCCGCCTTCGCCCCGCCCCTCGCCCGTGCGGGCAGCCACGCGGAACCCCGGAGCGCTCGCGGATGCGTCCCGGCTGGAAGGGACCAGCAGGTATAAGATTTAGGCATCAAGCTATTTCCCCAGCCTGATTGTCGCGAACCGACCCGCCGCTATCGTGCCTCGCAGCAGGCTCGGCCTGCAGGGATGACCGGGGCCGCGCTGCAAACGGCCGTAGAGCGTGGCGCAGCCTCAGCCAATGACAGGGGATTTACCGATGAGCTTTCCTTCCCGGCGCCTGGCGCTCGGTGTCGCCGCCCTCGGACTGGCTGCGTTGAGCGGCTGGACCGCGCAGGCCCAGCAGCCGGATCTCAAGACTCTCTCGGGCAAGACCATCACCATCGGCATCCATAACCGTTCGCCCTGGGGCTATCGCGACAAGGACGGCAATGTCGTCGGCTATCACCCCGACCTCGTGCGCGCCGCGCTTGCCCCGCTCGGCGTCAAGGCGATCGAGTTCACCGTTGCCGATTTCGGCGCGCTGATCCCCGGCCTGCTAGCCAGCCGCTTCGACATCATCGCGTCGGGCGTCGCGATCACCCCGGCGCGCTGCCAGCAGGTGCTGTTCAGCGAGCCCGACCTCTCGGCCGGCGACGGCCTGCTCGTGCTCAAGGGCAACCCGCTCAAGCTGCACAGCTACGAGGACATCGTGAAGAATCCGAACGTCAAGCTCGGCGGCGGGCGCGGCACGGAGAATGCGAAGAACGCGTTGGCCGCCGGCGTCCCCGAAGACCGGCTGCTGCTCTTTCCGAACAACGAGGCCGTGGTCAGCGCCATGCTGGCCGGGCGCGTCGATGCCGCGACACTGTCGGCGCCGAGCGTCGCCGGGCTGATGGAAGCCGGCGGCATGAACGCGATCGAGCGCGCCCTGCCCTTCAAGGGTTATGTCAAGCCGGGCGGGCAGGAATACATGATGGCGACCGCCGTCGTCTTCGCGCCGAAGGACAAGGAACTGCAGGCGCTCTACAACGCCAGGCTCGCGACGCTGAAGACCGACGGCACCATGAAGACGATCATGGCGAAATACGGCTTCACCGATGCCGAGATGCCGCCGGAGGCCTCGACCGCCGATCTCTGCGCGGCAAAGCCGTGAGCACCGGCCCAAAAACGCCAGGCCGATCATGAGCTTCGCCGACGTCCTTGCCGGGATCTATCAGGGCTTTGGCGTCACCGCCTCGGTGACGCTGCTCGGCATGGCCTATGCCGTGCCCTTCGCCTTCATCGCCGGCGTGCTGCAGTTCAGCACGCGCGGCTGGCCCCATGCCGCCGTCACCGCGGTGATCGAGTTCTGGCGCTCGTCGCCGGTGATCATTCTGCTCTACGCGTTCTACTACACGCTGCCGGGCTTCGGCATCCGGCTTTCCGGCCTCGCGGTCGGGGGGCTGGTGCTCGGCCTCAATATCGGCGGCTATGGCAGCCAGGCGGTGCGCGCCGCCCTGCAGTCGCTCGACCGCGGCCAGGCCGAGGCCGGACGCTCGCTCGGCTTCCGGCGCTGGCAGATCCTGCTCTTGATCGAGCTGCCGCAGGCGCTGCTGGCGATGATGCCGACCTTCGTCAACCAGTTCATCCAGCTGGTGAAGAGCACGGCGCTGGTCTCGCTGATCACGCTCAGCGACATGACCTTCCGGGCCAAGGAAATCTCGCAGCTCCATTACGACCCGGTGAAGGTCTATACCGGCCTTCTCGTCGCCTATTTCGTGCTCTGCTATCCCGCGACGATCGTCGGGCGCTGGCTCGAGCGCAAGGTCGGCGCCGGGCGGAAATTCGCCCATGACGTTTGATCCCGCCTTCGCCCTCTCGATCGTGCCGCCGATCGCGCGTGCGCTGACCACGACGCTCGCTGTCACGCTGCTCAGCTGCGTATTTGCCGCCCTGCTCGGCTTCGGGTTGGAAATCACCAGGCGCTCCAGCAAGCCCATGCGCTACGCGATGCGCTTCGTCATCGACTTCATCCGCTCCACGCCGGTGCTGGTGCAGCTCTACTTTCTCTACTATGTGCTGCCGGTCTACGGCATCAAGCTGCCCGCCCTCGTCGTCGGCGTCGCCGCGCTCAGCCTGTATTACTGCGGCTATCTCGCCGAGGTGTTCAAGGCCGGGATCGACGGGATTCCCAAGGGGCAGTTCGAGGCCGCCAAGGCGCTCGGGCTCAACCGGTTGAAGACCGTGCTGCTGGTGATCGCGCCCCAGATGCTGCGCAACATCGCCGCGCCGATGGGCAATTACTTCATCTCGATCTTCAAATCGACGCCCTATCTCGCGGTCATCGCCGTGCCGGAATCCTTCGGTTCGGCCCTCGACATCGCCTCCGACACCTTCCGCTATGGCGAACCGATGGCGGTCGTCGGCGCGCTCTTTCTCGCTATCGCCGTCACGCTCTCCTTCCTCATCCGCAAATTCGAGGCGCGTCTCGCGCTCTCGGCCCAGCGCTGAGTTCCGTCCAGGCCAAGAATCCTGCCCGAGCATTGAATCCTGCCCGGGCGCTGAATCCTGCCCGGGCGCCGCTTTCTGCCCGGGCATCGCCGCAACCCGCATCATCCGAGACCGATCATGGACCAGGCCTTTCTCGACCAGCTCACGCAATGGCGCCGCCAGCTGCATGCGCAGCCCGAACTGTCCGAGCACGAGCATGCCACCTCCCGCTTCGTGCAGGAGAAACTCACCGAACTGGGCATTCCCTTCGTCGCGGGCGTCGGCGGCACCGGTGTCGTCGCGACRTTGTCCCGGTCGGGCTCGAACCGGACCGTCGGCTTACGCGCCGATATGGATGCGCTGCCGATCCAGGAGCTGAGCACGGCGCCCTACGCCTCGCAGACGCAGGGAGCGATGCATGCCTGCGGCCATGACGGACATACGGTCGCTTTGCTCGGCACGGCCGCTATGCTCGCCGCCGACGAGAGCTGGAAGGGGCAGGTCCAGTTCATCTTCCAGCCGGCCGAGGAAAACGGCGTCGGCGCCAAGGCGATGATCCAGGACGGGCTGTTCGAGCGCTTTCCGATGGAGCGCGTCTTCTCCTTCCATAACTGGCCGGGGCTCGAGGCCGGCACCATCGCGGTGCATGACGGGCCGGTCATGGCGGCGGGCGGGCGCTGGAGCGTCACCCTGCACGGGCTTGCCGGCCATGCCGCGATCCCGCACCAGACCCGCGACCCGATCGTTGCCGCCGGACACCTGATCGTCGCGCTCCAGACCATCGTGGCGCGCAATGTCGATCCAGTCGACGCGGTCGTGCTCTCGATCGGCCAGATCAGCGGCGGCGTCGTCAGCAACCAGATCCCGGAAAGCGTGACGCTGCTCGGCACCTTGCGGACCTACCGGCCCGAGGTGCGCGAGGCGGTGATCAAGCGGATGGAGAGCATCATCGCCGGCATCTGCGAGGCCTATGGCATGCAGGCCGATGTCGAGATCCTGTCGACCGGCAGGCCGATCATCAACACTCCGGCGGAAGCCGCGCTCTCGGTGCAGGCGGGACAGGCGATCGGGGCGCCGGTCCGGCGCGACGTGCGGCCGAGCACCACCGGCGACGATTTCTCCTTCCTGATCAAGGAGCGGCCGGGCGCCTATGTCTGGATCGGCAACGGCCCGGCCGGTCCGGAGGGCGAGCTCCACAATGCCCGCTACGATTTCAACGACGCGATCCTGCCGGTCTGCGTCGGCTGGATGAGCGAGGTCGCCAGGCGCGCGCTCGCGGATGCCGCGTAAGCCATAAGGGCCAGGCATCGTCTCATGCCCGCAGCCTGATTGTCTCGCTTTGCCAGCCGCCTACAGCTTGTCCCTCGAAAGGGATCAAGCCATGCACGACCTCACCCGCTGCGTTCACCACCCGGCCGTCAACGAGGAGGGCTATGCCAGCCTCGCCGTGCCAACGCATCGCGCCTCGACCATCGTATACAAGGATGCCGCGAGCTTCGCGGCCCGCAAATATCGCGGCTTCGACGGCTATACCTACGGGCTGCACGGCACGCCGACGACGCGCACGCTGGAAGCGCAGCTCACCGCGCTGCATGGCGGGGTGCGCACCGTGCTGGTGCCTTCGGGCCAGGCTGCGGTCACCATCGTCATGCTCTCGGTCCTCATGCCCGGCGACAAGGTGCTGATCCCCGACCATGTCTACCCGCCGGTGCGCAGCTTCTGCGAGGAATACCTGAAGCCGCGCGGCATCGATTACGGCGTCTACGACCCGATGATCGGCGCCGGCATCGCCGAGCTGATCGAGGGCGCCACCAAGCTGGTCTGGGTCGAGTCGCCCGGCTCCGGCACGATGGAGGTCCAGGATGTTCCGGCCATCGTCAAGGCGGCCAAGGCCAAGGGCGTGCTCGTCGGCTGCGACAACACCTGGGCGACGCCACTGCTCTTCAAGCCTCTGGCCCATGGCGCCGATTTCGCCTGCGAGGCGCTGACCAAATATGTCGGCGGCCATTCCGACCTGCTGCTCGGCTCCGTCACCGTCTCCGACATGGCGCTGCGCGAGAAGATGAAGGAGACGCTGCGCGCCTTCGGCGTCGGCGTCTCGCCGGATGAATGCCAGCTCGCGCTGCGCGGCATCGAGACCATGGGCCTGCGGCTCGCCCATATGGGCAAGATCTCGGAGGATTTCGCCCGGCGGCTGACGCATTCGCCGGCTGTCGAGACGGTGCTGCACCCAGCCCTGCCCTCCTGCCCCGGCCATGCCTTCTGGAAGCGTGACATGGGCCGTTCATCGGGCGTCTTCAGCGTCGTCCTCAAACCCGTTGCCGAGGCGGATCTCGAAGCGGCGCTGACCGCGCTCAAGATTTTCGCGATCGGCGCCTCCTGGGGCGGCACGCGCAGCCTGATCGCGCCGATGGCGGTCAAGGGTGACCGCACCGTCAGCCCCTGGACGGCGGAGGGCACGGTGCTGCGCATCAGCATCGGCATCGAGGATCCCGACGACCTCTGGAACGACCTCGACGCGCTGCTCGTCGCGCTCGAACGCGGGCCGGCCGCCAGGGTCGCCTGAGACAAAAGATCCGGACCGAAGACCAACGCGGCGGGAGCAGGCTTCCGCCGCGCAGGGAGAACTTTGCCCAGAACCAGCCAGCACAAAGAACGGCAAGAACAAACAGAGAGGGAAGCTTCAATGACACGCCCATTCATCCGGCTTGCGGCCGCCGCGGTCGTCGCGACCTGTACTGCGGCCTCCGCCCAGGCGGCGGACACGCTCAAGACCATTCGCGATCGCGGCAGGATCATCTGCGGCACGAGCAACGGCGTTCCCGGCTTCTCGACGCAGGATGCAGCCGGGCGCTGGCAGGGTTTCGATATCGACATCTGTCGCGCGCTCGCCGTGGCGGTCTTCGACGATTCCGAGAAGGCCGGCTTCGTGCCGTTGAGTTCGAAGGACCGCCTGATCGCGCTCCAGGCCGGCGAGATCGACGTCCTGCCGCGCACCACGACCTGGACGCTCGCGCGCAATTCCGGCCAGGGCGTCACCTTCACGGCTGTGAATTATTATGACGGCCAGGGCTTCCTGGTCCACAAGAGCCTGGGCGTGACCAGCGCGACCAAGCTCGACGGCGCCTCGATCTGCGTGGCGCAGGGCACGACCAGCGAGCTCAACCTCGCCGACTTCTTCCGGCGCACCGGGATGAAATACGAGGTCGCCGCCTTCGGCACCCCCGAAGAGGCGCTGAAGGCCTATGAATCCGGACGCTGCGACGCCTACACCACCGATGTCTCGGCGCTTTCGGCCAATCTCCTCAAGTTCCGCAATCCCGACGAGCATGCGGTGCTGCCGGAGATCATCTCGAAGGAGCCGCTCGGTCCCTGGGTGCGCAGCGGCGACGATGTCTGGTTCAACCTGGTGCGCTGGACGCTGTTTGCCCTGATCAACGCCGAAGAGCTCGGCGTCACCAAGGCCAATGCCAGGGAGCTTGCCGCGAACGCGACCAATCCCGAGATCCGGCGCTTCCTCGGCCGCGACGGCAAATATGGCGAGGCGCTCGGCGTCAGCAACGACTGGGTGGTGCGCGTCGTCTCGGCCGTCGGCAATTACGGCGAGAGTTTCGAGCGCCATCTCGGCCTGAACTCGCCGATGAAGCTGCAGCGCGGGCCCAATGCGCTCTGGACCAAGGGCGGCCTGCAATACAGCCCGCCCTTCCGCTGAGCGCAGGCGTCACGCCACCCTCGGCGGCGTGACGATGAGCCGATCACACGGCGCAAAGAGCGAGCCGCCTCGGGCCTGCGCCGGCAGACGAGGCGGTCCTGCCGCTTGCGCGCCTGACCCTCTGCGACAGCGCGGAATCGGGTTCAGCGCGGCAACTGCTCGGCCAGCTCGTCGAGACTTGTGACGCGGCGGACAAACCAATGCCGGACGGTCTCCCTGCTGGTCGACAGTTCGATCCCGTCCGGATCGAGGCCGCTGACGCGCCACTGGCCGGGGCCGTTTCCCGCAAGCGCAACGAGAGCAGCGAGGTCGGCCGCCGAGCTGTTCAGGCGATCGATCTCGTCTGCGGCGCGCGACATCAATGCTTCCGCCCCGGAAAGCTCCGTCTTCAGGGCGGCTGCCGTCACTTCATTGGCGTTCTGGGCCGGGCCGCCATTGATCTGCAGGGCCTCGACCTCGACGCGATAGAGGCAGGCATCGGGCAAATCGAGATAGAGCTTCGATTTGGGGTAGCGACGAGCATATCGTTCCTTCGCGTCAGTCTCCTCGGCAGCCGGCATCAGATGCGCGCGGCCGACCAGCGTCAGGCGTGGGCGCGTGAGCGCATCCGGAGCGCCGGCTTCGGCGAGCCCGAGCGAGACACGGTTGTCGGCTTCGATATTCCGAGCGTGAACGGCGAGCCTCGCGACGAAGAAGAACGGAGTGCCGTCCGGCTCGACCGCCAGGTTGGTCGCCATCGTATAGGGATAGCCGCTTTGCGGATCGAGCGTTGCCAGGGCGACGAGCCGCGCCGTTCTCAGCAGGCTCCGGGCTTCCTGCATGGCCTCGAAGGGGCGGGCAGCAGCCAGGTTGAGTTCGATGCCACGGGGCGTGATCGGGGTCGTCGGCTGCAGCTGCATGGTGCGTCTCGCGTGGTTTGAGCGGGCCGAGACCTACATCCCTGCCGCGCTCGACCGATAGCTCCGATGGCGCGAGCCGGCCCTGCTTCAAGGCACCTTGCCTACGGGCCATGGCGCCGTAAGGTCGATTCAACCCCGGCAGATGTGATGCGCCGCTCCGTTGGAACAGGCCCTCATCGGGCGGCCATCGGCGCCCTTCCTCGACCYCGCCCCCGAATAGCTGGCGCATGGGCCTGGCCGCCCCCCCGATCGCGCCGCATGTGACGACCGGCCGACCGGGAGAGATCGACATTCAGCTGGCGGGCCATGAAGCTGCCATGCTGGCCGCCGGTGCCGGCAACCGGTATTCCCGGCGCTTCGGATATCCGCCGCCGCACAAGCCAAGGGAAACAGGCAATGGTCAGCATTCTCGGGGTTTCAGGGAGCCTGCGACGCGGCTCGTACAACAGCGCCTTGCTGCGGGCGGCCCGGGCGTCGATGCCTGACGGGGCGGAGCTGGTCGAGGGCACCATTGCCGGTATCCCGCTCTACAACGCCGATGACGAGGCCGAGACCGGCATTCCGCCCGCCGTTCAGGTCCTGAAGCGGCAACTCGCCCAGGCTGACGGGCTGATCCTGTTCACGCCGGAATACAACAACTCGATCCCCGGCGTGCTGAAGAACGCGATCGACTGGCTATCGCGCCCGGCGAGCGATATCGGCCCGCTCTTTGGTGGCCGCCCCGTCGCGTTTCTGGGAGCCTCGATGGGTGGTTTCGGCACCGTGCTCGCGCAGGAGGCCTGGCTGCCGGTGCTGCGGACGCTCGGCACCCGTCCCTGGTTCGAGGGGCGCATGCTGGTCTCGCGCGCGCAGAATCTGTTCGATGAAGCGGGTGAACTGAGCGACCCCGCCACCCGGGATCGCTTGCGCGGATTTCTGGCCGGCTTTTCTACCTTCGTGGCGTCACAGGCTGGCTGAACGCCCCCGGCGGCGGCGGCCCCCGCGCGGGACCGTCACGCATCCCGAGCCTACAGGCAATCCAGCCGGGTGATAATCACCCCTGTCCTGGCGATCTCGAAACTGCGCCCGTCGACATAGTTCACCAGGGCGCCGGTATCGAGCGTATAGGAGGTGCTGCTCAGGCCCGGGTAAAGACGCCAGACAATCACCGTGTAGCGGTTGCCGTCCCCGTCCTCGCAGGGCTCGCGATAGAGTTCGGTCGGCATGGCCGCGATCGAGCGCGGGCGTGCCGGCAGGATCGCCTTGCGACCGAACGACCAGCTGGGCCGCCATCTCGGATGATACGCTTTCGGCAGAACACCCATCTTCGACACCGCAACGCAACGATCTGGATCAACGGAACAACCTGGATTCAACGATTGGGCGGCGCGCATGTTCCCTGCCCTTTCGGCCCTCTCGCTGCCACGGCACCGGCCTTCCCGGGAGCCAATCCAGGTGGTTGCCTGGGAAGCCCCCTTGCAGCATCGCCAGCGAAGCCGGAATGGCGCCCCGCGCTCTCGGACGAGCCGCGCCCCGTGCTGTTCCGGCAGGCAATTTCGAAGGGTTGCCAGGAAGGGATCGATGGCTGCACACTGCCCTCGTTCTGGGGATGCAGCCACGCCGGAGGCCTCGCCTATGCCCGAGATTCCTGTCCTGCTCGCCATCCGGACCGATCGCGAGTTCCGCTTGATCTGCGAGCGGATCGGCCAGCTTGAAAGCAAGCCACCAAGCCCGATCAGAACGATAGAATTGCGCAGGCTCAAGGCAGCCGTGCTGCGCTATGGGCCGCCTGCCTCGCAGCCGCACTGACGGGCGGGCGCGTCCGGCGCTTCAGACCCGCCTGGCTGCGGCCTTGGGCTTGATGAAGACCGAGGTCACGGCGGGTTCGGTCGCCCGGATTTGTCTTTCGATCCGTTCGACGCTCGCCTCGATCCCGCTCGTGGTCAGATCATCCTCGAACTCGAGGCTCAGCGCGACGACGATCTCGTTGGGACCGAGATGGACCGTCGTCATGCCATTGACCGTCCTGACCTCTTCGTCGGCACGGACGATCTCCAGGATGGCGCGCTGAACCTCCGGAATGGCGGCCTCGCCGAGCAGCAGTGCCTTGCTTTCACGGGCGAGAAAGATGGCGGTGGTTCCCAGAACGGCCGCGATGCCGAGCGAGGCGACGCCATCCAGGATCGGCTGATCGAACCATGCGGCCGCCGTGATGCCGACGAATGCGATGGCAAGGCCGATCACTGCCGCGGAATCCTCGAAGAGAACGGAGAAGACGGTCGGATCCTTGCTCTGACGGACCGCATCGAGGTAGCCGAGCCTACCTTTGGTCTTGCGGAATTCCTTGAGTGCGACGCGCCAGGAATAGCCCTCGAAGACGAGCGACAGCCCGAGCACGACGTAGTTCACCAGGAGATTTGTCGCGTGGTGGGGCTCGAGGATGTGAAGAACACCCTCGTAGAAGGACACGCCGGCTCCGACGGCAAAGACCATCAGGGCGACGATGAAGCTCCAGAAATAAAGTTCGCGACCGTGGCCGAGCTGATGCAAGGCGTCAGGCGGGCGCGCCGCGCGCCTCAGGCCATAGAGCAGGAGCAGGCCATTGCCGGTGTCGACCAGGGAATGAATGCCCTCGGACAGCATCGCCGAGCTGCCGGTATAGGCGGCCGCCCCGAACTTCGTCACGGCGATCAGCAGATTTCCAGCGAGGGCGGCGTAGATCACCCTGTGCGAGCCGGTATGCGCTGCCATGCCGGTGATTCCCGCCTGGTTCGGTCAGCGCCGCGAAGGGCTCGCCCGGCGCCGCCCTAATGGGTCAATGTACTCACTTCTTCCTGGGTCAGCGGCTGGCCATCGGCGGTGATCTGTTCCACCCGTCCTTCGAACAGGTCCTCTGCGACGGCCTCCAGGGCGTGTTCGATCGATGGATAATCCATCCAGTAGACAGTCTCGGCTTCGCCGGCATATTTGTCACGCGCACGGAGCAGCACGCCGATCTCGACGCCGGCGTATTTTGCGATCACGTCGACGGGTCTCATGGGGCTCACTCCTCCGTTGCGTGTCGAAACGGAACTGCCGGGGTGAGGCGCTGGTTCCGTATCGCCCGGGAGCGGGGCGCAAGCGCGCAGCGTCGAAGGCCAGCCAGGGGACGGGAGCGGACGCCAGGCCGGTCCATGAGCGACGCCGCACTGGGACCTGCTCGCAGGGGCGGAGTCCCGGTGCCGCCGCCCACCCTTCCCCTTCCATACTCCCGCCATGTTTTGGGGGCGCAGTCCGTCCTGCGATGACGCCCGATCGGCGAATATCATGCTCCGTCCCGTGCCTCTGATCAGCCAACGATTTGCCAACGCGCTGGGGAGACCGCCATGCGTGCCGATGGCTCCAGCGGTGGTTCCGGCCGCGGACTTCCGAGCCCCCGAAATTGGCATTCCCGGCGGTGTGGTGCCGGATAGACAGCTTCATCAGCACGACCAGGGCAGGCCGAGGAGGATGCGCGATGCATGATCTCACCATAAACGGCCACTCCCTCGCGGTTGATGCCCCCGACGACATGCCGCTGCTCTGGGTAATCCGGGATATTCTCGGCATGACCGGAACCAAATTCGGGTGCGGGATCGCCCAATGTGGCGCCTGTACCGTTCATATCGACGGCGAGCCGACCCGCTCCTGCATCACGGCGATCAGCGATGCCGCGGGCAAGTCCGTTACGACGATCGAGGCGATCAGTGAGACGCCAGCCGGCAAGGCGATCCAGGCGGCCTGGTTGAACCTGGAAGTCGTGCAATGCGGCTACTGCCAATCCGGGCAGATCATGTCGGCGAGCGCGCTCCTCGCCGGCAATCCAAAGCCCACGGACGCCGATATCGACGCCGCCATGTCCGGCAATATCTGTCGCTGCGGCACCTATTTGCGCATTCGCGAAGCCATCAAACAGGCCGCGGCCATCGCTGGCGCGCGGTGAGGGCCAGAGCCATGGCACATGCAGAGAATCTCGGGGATCACGTCGTTTCGCGTCGGGCATTCCTCCATGCCAGCGCTGCCGTCGGCGGCGGATTGATGATCGGTGGGCCCTTGCAGGTGGGTGCCCAGCCAGCCGATCCCGCGCAAGCGAAACCCTTTGCGCCCGGGGCCTTCATCCGCATCGACCGCATGGGAAAGGTGACCGTCATCTCCCCGATGATCGAGATGGGTCAGGGCACCTACACCTCGCTGCCGATGCTGGTCGCCGAGGAGCTCGACGTCGACATGAGCAATGTCGCGGTCGAGCCCGCCCCAGCGAATGCAAAGCTCTACGGCAATCCCCTGATCTCCGGCGTGCAGATGACGGGCGGCTCGACCTCGATCCGCGCATTCTATCTGCCGCTGCGCCAGGCCGGTGCGGCCGCGCGAAAGATGCTGATTGCCGCAGCCGCGACCAGGCTGAATGTGGATGCAGGCAGTCTGACGACGCAGCCGGGCTATGTCGTCCACGCCGCGAGCAGCCGCCGGATCGGCTATGGCGAGCTCGTGGACGCCGCGGCCAAGCTTACTGTCCCGAGCGATGTCACGCTCAAGGACCCCGGCAGCTTCCGGATCATCGGCACCCTGCGCTGTCAGGTTCGACGATGGACCGCATGCGGCCACCTCGATGGCCGACATCGTGGCCGCCCTCGCAACGGCTTCGGAAAGCCCCGGCGCCGTTGCCACAAGCGAAGGTGACGTGACTGCCGCCCTCGCCAAGGCGGCGACCAGGGTCGCGGCGATCTACGAGGCCCCGTTCCTGGCCCATGCCACGATGGAGCCGATCAACTGTACCGCCGAGGTCACGAGCGACGGCTGCGATATCTGGGTCGGCTCGCAGGTTCCCGATATCGCCCAGCTCGTCGTTTCGAAACATCTCGGACTGAAGCCGGAGCAGGTGCGGATTCACAACCACCTGCTCGGCGGCGGCTTCGGGCGCCGGCTCGAAGTCGATTTCATCGCCCAGGCGGCGCTCATCGCCAAGCAATCCAAGGGCCCGGTCAAGGTTGTCTGGAGCCGGGAAGAGGACATCCAGCACGACATGTACCGGCCCTATTACTACGACCGGATCAGTGCCGGGCTCGATGCCCGGGGCATGCCGGTCGCCTGGAGCCACCGCATCGCCGGCTCGTCGATCATGGCCCGCTACTTCCCGTCGGCCGTCAAGGACGGCGTCGATCCCGACGCGGTGGAAGGCGCAGCCGAAATCCCCTACGCAATCGCGAACATGCATGTCGATTATGTCCGGGTCGAACCCCCGGGAATTCCGACCGCATTCTGGCGCGGCGTCGGTCCGACCCATAATGTCTATGTGGTCGAGAGCTTCATCGACGAACTCGCCGCGGCCGCGAAGAAGGATCCGCTCGACTATCGACGCGCCCTTCTGGCTGGGAATCCGCGTGCGCTCCATGTGCTGGAACGTGCCGCGCAGAAGGCAGGATGGGCCAAACCGCTGGGGCCACGCCAGGGGCGCGGCATCGCCTTGTCGCAATCCTTCGGCAGCTATCTCGCCGAGGTCGCCGAGGTGACGGTCTCGAAGAGCGGCGATGTCCATGTCGACCGCGTCGTCGCGGTCGTCGATTGCGGGGTCGCCGTCAATCCCAACACCATCGCGGCGCAGATCGAAAGCGGCGTCGTCTTCGGCATCACCGCGGCCTTGTACGGCGAGATCACCCTCAAGGATGGCAGGGTGGAGCAGACCAATTTCGACACCTACCAGATGCTCCGCATCGATGCGGCCCCGACGATCGAGGTCGAGATCGTGGCGAGCAGCGAGGCGCCCGGCGGGCTTGGCGAGCCCGGCACGTCGGCGCTCGCGCCCGCGGTGCTGAATGCGGTCCATGCGGCAACCGGCATCCGGCTCCGCAAGCTGCCGATCAAGCCCGAGATGCTGACGGCTGGGTGATCGCCAGCAGGTCCCGGCCCGATGCCCCACTGGTCGGCCGGGCCGTCGCCACGACAGCAGGGRCTGGCTGCCAACAGTCTCTCGAAAGTCACATCCCGCACGGCCTGAAGGTGCGGCGCGCAAGATTAACGGTCGTGTAACGCCGGATTAACGCCGGTAAATACGCCGCCTCGACTAGAGTTCTCCCAAAGCGCCTCGTTCCCAGCGATGGGCCAACGGGGAACCGCGGGGGGACATATGACTATCTCAAATCGACCCAGCGCAGCGCAGATCGCCCCGTCCCCATTCTCACAGGCTTCGGCATCTGGCGGCGCGATCGGCCGCCCTGTCGCGGGACGCCCCTGGCCGGCGCCTCTGCCCAGGCCCGAGACCCATTCGCAGACATGCGCCTCGCGCAGCATTGCCTGGCCGTTCCCCCCGGGCATGGAGTGTTTCGCGGCCTGGAAGACGGCGCTGTCGCGCCTGGTCGACTGCGCCATACCGGCCGATGCAGACCCGGCCCAGTTCGATTTCCACGGCCGCTCCTGGCAGCTCCCCGAGGCCTTCGTGCAGATCAATGGCGGATCGGCGATGTCCATGTCCCGGAGCCAGCGCGTCATTGACGACCGGCCGATCTCCCAGATGTCGCTCTATGTGCTGACACGCGGAAGCGCAGTCGCCGATTATGACGGTCGCAAGCGCAGCCATGGTCCAGGCGATGTCGTCGCCGTCGACTATTCGCTGCCCTATGAATCCCGTACGCCCGGCTATGAGGGGATCACGCTCACCTTCGACAGGGCCAGCGCGCCGGCCGGGCTTCAGGGCGATGTGCATGGCATGGTGCTGACGGCCCAAAGCAGTGCGGGCAAGCTTCTCGGCACCCTGATCCGGGCCCTGGTGGAGCATATCGACGGGCTCAGCGTCGACCAGGCGCAGTCGGCCGTCGACGGCATCCTGCGCTTTGCCGCAACCGCCCTTCCCTCCGGCGGGCCGAGAAAGGAACGCGAGGATGTTCCGCTCTTCGATCGCGCTCATCGGCTGGCCCGAGGCAGGCTGTCCGACCCGGATTTCGGCCCAGACGACCTGATGGCCGCGCTGGGCGTCTCGCGCTCGAAACTGTTCCGGTCGTTCGAGGCCCATGGCGGCGTGCGGCGCTGGCTGGTCGGGATCCGGCTGAGCGCCAGCCTGCAGGTGATGATCAGGTCTGCGGGAAGGCTGAAGATATCGGCGATCGCGCATCAGCACGGATTTCGCAGCGAGGCCCATTTCAGCCGTGCGTTCCGGAAGCGCTATGGCATGAGCCCAAGCGCGGCTCAGGCCTCGAGCCTGCACGCCCATGGCAATCTGGCATATCTGACCTGGGCGGAGCAGGATATCGCAGCCGGGGGGTCGACGGCCGAGGCCTGGCTCGCCTCCGCTCGCACCCGAGCGTGGGCGGGAGCAGGACGAGAGCGCTCATCGCGCGTCTGAACCGGCGATTCTGGGTCTGAACTCCCATCAGCGGCGCCCCCCTGGCCTCCCGGCGTCGAACTGCCCTCAAGCTCTACAGGAGCGGGCGACGCCGCACCTTGCCCGCCGATCTCATCTTGATGACTGGACGTCCCAATGCACGGCTCCTCCCGGTTCGGGGCCGTGACAGCGCGATCGATATCGCGGATCGAGCGTTGCGGATGAGATCTGAAACCTTCCGGCTGGCCCTGGAAATCGCGACGATCTGCCCGAAGACAATCAAAGCCGGCCTTCGGCAAGAAGGCCCAAGCAACAAGCACCGGGTGGGGCGCGACGATTTCATGCAAAGACCGCAAGACGGCGGAGCGCCGGGGGCGCATTACGCGCCGACGCAGCCT
>NZ_JBFTRC010000134.1:0-25339 GCF_056399325.1 Allobosea sp. 01N443 | reverse complement strand
CCATTGGATTGGCAATCGCTGGCACAGGCATCATTATTTGGGTCGCGGCTCGTGCGGTCCGATATTGGCTTGCGGGTCGATAGACGCCGTACGCGAACCGTTCGACTTTATTGGAGCCGGACCGATGCCTGACGAACGCACCGAACTCGCGGTCGAAGCAGCTGCGAGAGCCTTCCATGAGAACGCCCGCGAGAAGCGGCAATTCCAGTGGGAGCAGTCGTCCGAGGAGTGGAGGCTGGACATCCGGGCTTTCGTACGCCCCATGGTCGAGGCCGCCTTACTCGCCTCTGAGGTTTTCTGGCAACCGCAATTCCCAAGATCTAAAGCCAGGAGACATTGGGTGACGGAAGCCAGCATTCACCCGCGAAACTGCTGCCCGGTTGCCCGGTAAGCGGCGAACGTTGGCCCCCCACGGGCGGTCCGCGTTTTAATTTCATCGGCGCCGTCGGGAATGTGCCTTCGGGGTCCGCTGACTGTCCCCATCCGGCTGTGTCGCAGATCATCCCGACGCACGAAAACCCAAGCAGGGACCCCCCGTTCCGATCAATCTAGCGAGTTGGAGGAACTGTGTCCGACGCGTAGCGGGGTTTGGCTAATCGCGTACGGTCCTTGCCTAGGCCGGTCGCTTCGAGAAGCCCCTTCCGCTTGGCATCGTAATAGTACCCGCTCCGATAGTAGTGGCCGGCGCGGGCCTGGTCGCGACCGGCCACGAGCCAGGCTCCCCGCAGGTATTTGAGCCCGTAGGTGAGATTGACCTCGGGATCGAGCAACCCCGCTGCCGGGCCGGTGTAACCCATGCTGCGCGCCGTCGCATGCTTGATCTGCATCAATCCAAAATGACCACCGTTCTGGGCGGTTGGGCGAAAGTTGCTCTCGCGCTTGACGATTCGCCGGACCCAATCTGAGGGGAGTTCGTAATGCGCTGACTTCTGTTCGATGATCCGGTCGATGCCCGCGCGCGCTGGGCCGCCTGGTGACCGACGATCAACGGACTGTTCGCTGGAGTAAGCAAGTGGTTTCGCTGCCTCCGCGGAGGCGTCGTCCGTAACGATGCATCCTCCAACTCCGGCAGACAGTAAGGTGATACCGGCTGCAACGAGACGTCTTTGCCACGGCAATCTGACCTCCATCAGCTGATGAACCTGCTCACGGGGATACCAACTCTAGGCTCAACCGAATGTACGCCCACTGGCGGCAGTTCTGCGGCCGACGATCCGAACAGGTGACGTCGCACCTGAATCGTCTCATGCAGCCCAACTTGGATTTCGCGGCTATCATTCTCCCGACAAGTGAGCGTCGTGAAAACCCCGTAGGGCCAGCTTCTAAGGTGGCGTGCAACTACGGGGTCTTCGTCACCCGGCTACCAACCATACTGGGGGGCAGTCGCCGGGGAGCCAGTTGGACCTATGCATCTCCTGCCATCGAAGCGTGTGATGGCACCGTCGTGGGCGATGTTATGGTGATCCCGGAAGACAGCCTGGTCAAGCAAGGACAAGATCATACCTTGCGCCTTCGGACCCGAGCTCTTCGAGGAGACCCTCCTCTAATTAATGGCCTACCTGCGCAGCGGAGCTGTGAACGCCATTATCAACGCAGCCAGGTGCTCCTTCCGGGTGGGCAAGACAAGACAAGCATGGCCGATTTCTGTCCTTGCTTGACCAAGATGCCGATTGTCAGCACCATGCCGCATAGCACGACCTTGCCATGACAATCTCCGGCGGCAGGAAGTGGTGGTAGCGGACAGGCCGACACGAATCCAAGGCTCCCCGGCACCCCCCTTCCCCGGGTGACACTGCCGGGTGCAGGAGACCCCGTAGCGCCAGGGCTCTCCCAAACTGGTGTCTACGGGGTTTTTCGCCAGATGTGTCAGGSAACCGACCGAACGGGATCGCCGCCGACGGAAAGCTGCGGCCTCCGCGGCTAGCGGCGATCATGTTTTTCGAGGAATGTGCCTGTGCCCCAGGCCGGTATCCCGTCGTTGAAACCGCTCGGCGCGGATCGACCGGCGCTGGAGGGTTCCTTGGGAGCGCAGGCGCACCGACTGGCTCTTGCGACGTGAGGTCGACAATCTCCCTCGTGCCTGCCTTCACCAGTACGGCGGTTGTTGCAATCAGCCTTTGCCTCCAATGTGTTATCGAAAAGCACGGAGACAATATGATTTTGTTCGAACAGCTCGCGTCCCGCATCAAAGGGCCYATGGCCGAGAACGAAGATTGGTGGCACCTCTGCTACGAGACCGACACTAACGAATTCTACGTCCAGCACGAGTGGAGCCACGTCCCCAGTAACGGGGTGCAGCTGAATAGCGGCACCGAAAAGCATGATGCAAAGACATGGGTAGGCCCGGGCGCCGAGCTCATTCCGAATGCCAGGAACCTGTTGCTGGAGCGGGCGAACGACATGCGAAAAGCTCAAAAGCGCCCCGTGGCATGATCGCAAACGCCCTCTGCCAGACCATGCGGGGCGGGCTGTAGTGGGAGTTTCCAGATGGGCCAGATCATTTCAGCAAGTTGCGAGGCTTGCCATCTACAACGCGACGTCGTGATCGGGGGAACTAGGACGGCGTTTCGAGAGCACTCGGCTTGGCCGTGCCACTGCACGAACTGCGCCGACCTTACCTCAATGAACCTTCGGGTGGTGCCGTACCGTTGTCTCAGATGCGCATCAGAGGCGGTTGTGAAGTACGGCGATCCCGCAATATCCGACGTCCGTACTGTCGCGTCCTGGGATAAGGACACGCTTTCGAGCGGCCTTCATCTTTGTCCCAACTGTGAGAAGCGAACGCTGAGGTTTGGTGATGGTGTTCTCCAGCGGCCCCTTCGCATGTTCGACTAAACCGCGCGGTTTTTCGAGACGGCGGTCCTAGCCGGCGACTGAACCTACAATATTAAGCCATCGATCAACTGGTCGGTTCACTTAGTTTCGCTACTCGGTTCTACGCGCTGGAACAGCAGAGACTGCGTCAGCACCCAGTCGAATTTCTCGCGCCGGCAGTCAGCTTGATCGAGCTTTCCCGAACTGATGCCGGTCATGAAGATCCGAGACGTCTCCTCGCGTTCACTGGCGCGATAGCTGCGTGAACTTGGATGGCCTTTCGCGAACGTTTACGGTGCTCATGGCCCGGTCGTTTGGGCTGCCGGGGCGTTAATCGTAGCGATCGCCAGCTCGTCGCTGCTGGGGGCTGCCAAAACAGCAGCGACCGGTGCGGCGGCCGCAATTGGCGGCGCAGCCGCTCTGATCAGTCAGCAAGCGGCCCCCCTGGGTTCAGCCTTGGACGCCCGTTTGCCAGGCGATGCCCAGCGGCACCTAGATCGGCGGCCGCACATAAGGCGGAGCTTCGGGATCGAATTGCGTCCAACCTTCCCGCTCATAGGTGGTCCGGCGGTCGACCGCATCGATCGGTGTCGCGCCGTCCATGACTGCAACGATCGCCGGAGCCTGTTCCTCGTTTGCTCGAGCAGCCACAACGCTGCCGCCACGCCTGACCGCCTCCGCATAGTAGTGGGCATCCTGCTGATCGACGCCAGACTTCGTCAGAGCGCCTACGAGGCCGCCGGCGACGGCACCGGTTGCAGCCCCAGCGGCAGTTGCGGCAAGCCAGCCAGCGGCGACTACAGGGCCAATGCCGGGGATCGCAATCAGGCCGAGCCCAGCGAGTAGCCCCGCAGCACCGCCGATCAAGCCGCCGACCCCGGCGCCCTCCCCTGCATGGTTCTCGCCATCGATATCCGCTCGGCGGCCAACAAAGCTAATATCGGAATCGACGACGCCGATATCCTTCAGCTTTCGAACTACGGATTCAGCTTGATCGTAGGTGTCGTACGAACGAGTGATTGTCTGKATCATGTGAAAGACCCTCTCAGTTGCGCGTGATATTGCCTCGACAATCGAGGCTCACGCCGCCTGGCCGCCATGAGGCGCCCTGCCCTGACAGACGCCATTGTCGTCCTTCCTGAGTTCGGACACGGCACCCATTGGCCTCGAACCGGCTCTTCGCCTGGCCCTTGGTGAAGCTGTTTGAGCCGGGCAACGGCGCGTTGGTATCGGAACAGCAAATATTCTGTGCCCAAGAAACGGCACCGATAGGCACTTGTTCCATGGAAGGGATTGCGGGCATTCGCCCCTAGACCGAAGGCCAGGAGCCAAACCGGCGGCATCACCAAGGCGATGGTCACATACGCGCGGTCGCTAGTGGTACACGACAAGATCGTTTCGCCAATGACGAACCACAGGATTATCGCGTTCAAAATTTGGACTGAGCATTGCGCTTCTAAGTATCAATAGGTTAGAAGATAATTTAGCGAAATGTTTATTTTAGGAAGCGCCATGAATGAAGAAAACGACAATGTAATTGAGCTGACGGCGATGGTTGTTTCGGCCTATGTCGCGCATAATAACCTCCCGTCCGGGGATCTCGTGGCGCTAATCTCGAGCACCCACTCCGCGTTCACGCAGCTCGGCGCCAAACCCGAAGCCCCGCCCGAACCTATCGTACTTGTGCCCGCGGTTCCGATCAGGAAGTCCATAACTCCGGACGCCATCATCTGCCTGGAAGACGGAAAGGCGTTCAAATCTCTCAGGCGCCATCTGGGTACGGCTCCATTCCGACACGCTTTTCCTCAACTGGGCGACGTCCGGAAGGCTCAGGCAACACGAGCTTCTCATCCCCGACAAGCACCGTAATGGATCGGGCTAGTTCACGATAGGATTTCACGCGTCGCAGTTGCCGGGGATTGCCGGACGCTTCCACCGTGAGGCATGCAGCGCCGGCCACGCGATCTGGAACTGACGGAATGGAGTGTTGGATCCGGTCGGCGTACCTTAAGGCGTAAGGTCACATGCGAGCGACGGAGCGTCCTCCGTACTGCACACGACGATTATCTCGTATTCGCCACTGGCATTAGAAAACTGTTCCGCCAATCCGAGCCCGCCAGGCAATGCGGATCTGGAAACCTCGCCTTTCGATGTCGAGGAACGGAGCCCAGCGATTGGGCGAGAGACGTCCATCGCGATCACGTTATCGCCCTGCGCTCTTATGGAAATTCGGTATATCGGCTTAGTCAATTTAACGCGGTATACGTATAAATGCCAAGAATCTCTTGGAAACGGACCAGATTGAGAGATGATATTCAATCTAGCGGGATCTCCCGTTTCAGTTATGTTATTTCTTTTCGAACTGGCCGCACGTGAACTGCGCTTTCTTCCGAAATTCAAGTAGAATCCTAGCGCGATCAACAGCAATGGCGGCACGTATGTCGCTAGCAGGCGCAAAGTCTCCGGAGACAGCCCTTGTGGGATCGAAGGCTTGATCCAGTCGAACACTCGATCCCCGAACTGGCGGTCAAGCACCCCGTAAACTACAGAGAACAGGTACGGCCAAACCGCCTTGGCGGCACTGATGATGCTGCGCATTTCCGAACCGCCACCACGACTGCCTTCAGATACTTCTAACTTCACATGAAGGAAGTGTTTCCGCTGCAGCCTGTTGGCTGGCTGGCGGATTCGTCGAATGGGTAACTGACCGCTTGACCGTCGGGCAAAATCCACTGTCGTCCCCTAAGCTTGGGGCGCCATCCCGAATGACGCTACGCGACGACCGAACCGTAGCCTGACATCAGTGGAAAAACGCGACCGTTCCCGGGACGTATCGCTCCTTGCGCCTGCCCGGATATCAGTGTGCACGATCCACGGCATTAGCGCAGGTCGGTCGGACAATGGCACCTATTTGGCGAGCTCTTTTTCGATCTCGCCGCCCGTCGCGGGATCAATCACCAGGCGATAACCACTCCGGCTGTACGCCAGAAGTCCCGTCTCGCTTAGCCTGGCCTCGACAAACGCGTCGGGCACGCTCGGTAGAGTTGCCCTCCAAAGCACTCGTCCGGTTTTGCCTATGCAGAGCAGGTTCTCAAACAGATTGGCTCTGCTGGATTCGGGGTCTATCAGGACGATGCATCGCTCCGGGCCGAATGGGATAGCGGTTTTGATGGGTGCACCCCGATAGAGGCCTTTCACAGCCAACGGCCCGTCGCCATTCCTTACGACGATGAAATTGCCATTCGCCGTGAAAACAATCGCTCCCATTGCCCTCCCCGATCACTCTCGCGGCTTCAGAGAATGACTCGGGGCGGGCTATTTGTCTCTCGAAACCGTCTGCATTGCGTGGTGACGACTTCACAGTCGGGGCACCGCAAAGACACAGCGTCCGACAGAGTTAATTGGGTCGCCATTCTTCCTGTTCGAACTCGTTTACATCGATCATTGGCTACGCAACCATCGGGATCATTGGCCGGGGGGAGACGAATCAGAAGGGAACTGGCCCATGCCGGACCGGACGGTCGCGATCGTTGACGATCACCCATTGTTGGCCGAGGGCGTTGCTACACTACTGAGACGATGGGGCGGTTTCACGCTCACTGCGACGGGGAACGTCGCGGATGATATCCTGTCGATCACCAAGACCCATCAGCCCGATTTTATGATCGTCGATCTGAGCATGGCTGGGGATGTCTTTCAGGCTATCTCCGACACATTGAAGATCGCTGCTGAGACCAGAATTGTCGTATTCACAGCCTCAACCAGCACGGATGATGCGATTGCGGCTCTGAACGCAGGCGCCAAGGGCTACGTTCTGAAGGGCAGCCCTTCCGACGATCTCTTTCAGGCTCTAAATGCAGCTGAAAGAGGCGATGTGCATGTCACCCCCTCCTTCGCCGCGAAGTTAATTGGCGCGTTGAAAGACCAGAACCGGGAACGGCAGAAGCCGGCGAGTGCTAGGCTCAGCGTCAGAGAGGAGCAGATCGTGAGGCTGCTGCTGCTGGGGAAGATGAACAACGAGATCGCCCACGAACTTTCGCTCAGCGCCAAAACCGTCAAGGGCTACATGACGAACCTGATGGTCAAGATGCATGTCCGAAATCGACTTGAGGTCGTCATCGCGGCGCAAAAGCACATCCCGCCGCCGAGCGGCACATCGGTCACACGGATTCGGCCATAGAACGCCGCCCGAGTTGAGCCCGTTAGCGTCATCGAACCATCGCGCGCCTTATCTCAAGTTCCGTACTCTCTTACGAGCAGAGCGGGTACTCGTGCGAGATCTCGCGATGCACTCTGCTTCCAATATCGCAGCGCTTATGAACGGTCAGCCTCGCAGATTGCCGCTGCATCTGCTGCATCATTTTTCTGGCGCCGGACATAGGCCWTCACGTAGGCCGGCGGCATCAGCCGCACATCGTGACCACAGCCGATTAGCCTACGCGCCCAATGATGGGCGGAGCCACAAGGTTCAAGCCCGACCAGGCATGGCGGTAGCTGCTCGAAGAAGCGCAAGAGGTCGCGACGTATAGCGCGACGATCTGGATGAGAGCGGCGCGTCAATCAGGATGAGAACTGATTGTCGCGGCGTGTTGAGATTGGTGCTTTTGATTGTCGCTGGCAAGCTCAGGGTGTCGGCTGTTCGTCGGGCGCCGGCTCCTTGTCGATGGTCTTGATTGTCGCGTAGGTCGGCGGCCTGCCTGCTCCGGTGCGACGCTGCACGGCGGCTCGGCGCCGGTAGCTCTCGACGTTCATCTCGAAGATCGTGGCGTGATGGACGAGCCGGTCGACGGCGGCGAGCGTCATGGCAGGGTCCGGGAAGATCCGGTTCCATTCGCCGAAGGGCTGATTGGCGGTAATCAGGGTCGATCGACGCTCATATCGGGCGCTGATCAGCTCGAACAGCACGGACGTCTCGGCTTGATCCTTGGCGACGTAGGCGAGATCGTCGAGGATCAGCAGGTGGTATTTGTCGAGCCGGGTGATGGCGGCTTCCAGGGAGAGTTCCCGGCGAGCGACCTGCAGCTTCTGGACGAGGTCGGAGGTGCGGGTGAACAGCACGCGCCAGCCATTCTCGATCAGCGCCAGGCCGATCGCCGCGGCAAGATGGCTTTTCCCACCGCCGGGCGGGCCAAACAGGATCAGGTTCGCGCCCTTCTCGAGCCAGCCGTCTCCGGAGCAGATCGCCATGACCTGGGCGCGCGAGATCATCGGCACGGCGTCGAAGGCGAAGCTGTCCAGGGTCTTTCCGGGCGGAAGGCGGGCCTCGCCGAGATGACGCTCGATGCGCCGCCGGTCGCGTTCGGCGATCTCATGCTCGGCGAGCGCCGCCAGGAAGCGGGCGGCGGGCCAGCCTTCCTTGTCGGCGCGCTGGGCGAGATCGGGCCAGTTCATCTTGATGGCGGGCAGACGCAGGTCGTTGAGGATGAGAGCCAGCCTCTGTGCGTCGATCGGGTGAGTGACCGGTGTCATGCTGCGGCTCCCGACAAAAGCACGTCGTAGACGGCGAGCGGGACGAGTTCGACGGTCACCACTGGCAGCGCGGCAGGGTCTGGCGCGAAGCGTCTTCGTAAGGCCGCCATGTCGGGAAGGCCGCCGGCCATCAGCACAGAGGCGAGGATCTCGGCGAGTTCGGCTTCGCAGGCGCGCTCATGCGCCAGGGCGAGGAGATCGACCATAGTCCGGCAGGCGATGCGCTCGGGCAATCGTTCGACGAGGCGATCGAAGGTGCGCCGATAGGCCTCGCGGGGGAACAGCCGGTCGCGATAGACCAGGTTAAGGAGGGCCATCGGCTTGCGGCGCAAGGCGTGGATGACGTGGCGATAATCGACGACATGGCCATGCTTGCCATTGCCGTGTGATCGGCCGCGCAGCAGCGTCATCAACTTGGTGCCGCCGATGAACACGTCGAGCCGGTCATCATAGAGCCGGACCCGCAGCCTGTGCCCGATCAGGCGGGACGGGACGGAGTAGAACACTTTCCTCAAGGTGAAGCCGCTGCTCGAGGTGACGGTGACGATCGTCTCCTCGTAATCGCAGGTCCGGCGATCCGGCAGCATCTGGAGATGGCTGCGCTCGGCGTCGATGCGGGCGGCATTGCGACGATTCTTGGCGGCGACGGTCTCATCGACGAAGCGCCGATATCCGGCAAGATCGTCGAAGTCGGCACTGGTGCGCAGCAGCAGGGCGTCGCGGATCGCGGCTTTCAGATGACCGTGAGCGCTCTCGACCGAACCGTTCTCGTGGGCGACGCCGCGATTATTGCGCGTCGGCGTCATGCCGTAATGAGCGCACAAGGCGTCGTAGCGCCGCGTCAGATCGGACCTTGCATCGGCGTCGAGATTGCAGAACGCGGCCGACAGGCTGTCGCTGCGATGCTCGGTTGGGCTGCCTCCCAAAGCCCATAGGGCATTTTGCAACCCCTCGGCCAGCGCGACGTAGCTTTCCCCGCCCAGGATCACATGCGCCTGCTCGAAGCCCGACCAGACAAGCCGGAAGTGGTAGAGCCGGTGGTCCAGCGCGACGCCGGCGATGCTGACGCCGAGATCGGCCATGTCGGTGAAGTCCGACAATCCCATCCGGCCGGGTTCGTGGATCTGCCGGAAGATGATCTCCTGCTCCGGGCCATGAATGGCGCGCCAGGCACGGATGCGGCGCTCCATCGTTCGCCGGATGCCGGGGGCGAGATCGGGATGGCGCCGCCGCATCTCCTCGAAGATGCCGATTGGCCGAAGGCCCGGCGCCGAGCGCAGCAGCGGCACGATCTCGTCATCGAAGATCGCGGCAAGAGGGTCCGGCCGACGACGCCCACGGTGCCTGTCGCTTTGCGACGGCASGCCGGGATCGCCCGATATCCGATATCCCGTCGCGGTGCTGAACCCGGCCTTCGCCGCCGCGATCGCGACGACGTCGTTCTGTCGGAACTTCATGAAGAGCCTCATCTGGTGATCGGTGACGTGGCGGCCGGGCACGCAAGGTCTCCTCCATCGAAGGAGACAGTTTGCGACAGCCAGCCGGCCGCGATCATCAGCGACGACGCTCCGCAAGCCCTACGCTGCCGCGCCCCCGACGATTCTCACCTTGATTGTCGCGCAACTCGCATCGTGATTGTCGCGTCGCACCGACGTCTGATGGCTCTCGTCAGCAACACACCGCCCGAGCCGTCGACGACGTGAACCTGGAAGATAAGCTTCGCCAAATCGAGACCGACCGTTACAGCTGCGGACAGGTCGATGTTCTGCTTGCGCATGGATGGGGCTCCTCGGACTGGTCCGTGATGGCAACGCGCCTGCCTTAAGAACGGTGCCGGTGCAGGCGCCGTCCATCCCATCAAGAGAGCTTGAGGGCTCTGGCTAAGCGCTACGGCATCAACCAGAAGACGGTGGCCAAGTGGAAGAGACGGAGCTCTACGGCGGATCTCAAGACCGGTCCATGCGAGCCTCGATCGACCGTGCTGTCGATCGAGGAGGAGGCGGTCATCGTAGCCTTCCGCCGGCATACTCTGCTGCCGCTCGACGATTGCCTCTATGCTCTGCAGGCGACGATCCCGCATCTGACGCGCTCATCATTGCACCGCTGAGCCTGCCGGCTGTTCGCTGCGATGTCGGGCACAGGCCAAGTCATTCGGCACTTGACTGATATCGCGCGCAAGACGTGCCCAGTTATCACCGTGCACCCGCGCGACTGAGCGGGCGCTAGTCACCTTCGGCGACCCTGTCTATCGCGACCCCTGTTCAAGCCCGAAGGCAGCGTCGACGGGTCGACGAGGCCCCTTCCCTTTAAGCAACTTCAACGACGCAGCGAGGGTTGAACCCGTGATTTTCCCGGTCGCCGTGAAGATTTGGATAGCCGGCCTGATTGGCGAAGACGCGTGTCCGTCCGACTCGATAATCATGCGACCCGTGATCGTGACCGTGGATCCAGAGTTCAGGCTGAAACTCTTCAATAATGTTGCTGAGGTCAGAAGCGAAGGCAGGCGTAAGCGGGCTGCCCTGATACCGCGACGCGATCGAATGTGGATGGGGGGCGTGGTGAGTGACCACGACAGTCGGGCCGCTGTGAGGTGTGGCAAGCTCGTGCCGGACAAACGTCAAGTCCCGCCTGTGTTCTGCCGCAGCGTGCCATGGCATGAACCGGCTATAGTGCCCTCCCTCTTCCCGATAGCGAATGAGGCGATGATCATTCAGCGTTTGGCCGGCATAGACCATGGATGGCTTCGGCGTCCCGTACAGCCGGTAATCGGTCCATAAGATGCATCCGACGAAGCGGACGCCGTTGATGATGACCGTCCGGCGAAAAAGCAGATCAACATCGGCGAGCGCGGCCGCCTCCGCGCCCTTAGCAAGATTGGATTTGAATTCGGTTCCGTAGAACTCGTGGTTCCCTGGAACGTAGACGATCGGCCGATTTTGCAGCGGTCCGATTTCCCTTTGCGTGGACAGCCACTGGGCCGCTGCGGAAATTGGCTGACCGATGTCGCCGGCGAAAACGGCGACGTCGAATTCGGGCATTGGGGCTGGAAACTCGAACTTTCCACATTCGAGATGAATGTCGGAAATCACTAGCAGGCGCATTCTATGTCCATTCGAAGATGGCCGCGCGATCGAGCGGGCGGCCGAAGTTTTCAGCCTGCCTTGGCAGCGGCAATTCGGGCGAAGAGTTTGACGATCCTACTTGGCGCATAGATCGATGGCCGCGTGGCATAGGACGCTTCGAACTCGGCAATCGGCATTGCGGAGGCGCCTGCGGCGATGGGGCCCATCACGTCGGCTTCGCGGCTATCGCCCACAAACAATATCTGTGACAGCTTAAGTTCGAGCTGCGAGGAAACCAGCTGATAGATCTCTTTCTGTGGCTTCATCAGCCCGCTTTGAAAGGAAAGAATGAACGCGTCCGGGAAGCCCGGGAGGCACTCGATCAGCGCTTCCTCGTATGGCGCCGCTAGATTCGAGCAGATGGCGATTTTGAGCCTCGCCCTTCGCAGTGCAGCCCAAACCCCATCCATGCCCGGCCTTGCCCGGGTCGAAGCGCACTCGGCCTTGAGATCGGCCTCAAGCTCCGCCAACTTGTCTTCATCAATGAAGGTGGCGATCTCGCGCGAAAGCTCGCGAAGGCCGAGCGGCTGAGTAAGCGCCTGCACGGCGGCGGCTCTTGAAGGCTCGCTCGCAAGAAGCGCATGGAATGGTTGCCGCTTATCGGTGATCTCGACAACGGTGTCAAAGGCATCGAAGCAAATCGCGCGGATCTCAGTCATCGAGTCTCAGTGCCACTTTATGTCGTCGACGGTGTACGGCCGAAAGTTCTCGTCAGCTTCGTTTGGGGCGATGTGACGGACGACGCCTGACAGGCATTGCCGAACTTCCATTTGACGTTCGAACGACACGCACAAAAGTTCCATCGGTGCCTGCCCAGCGAACGGTTCGGCCTCAATTGGGCGCAATAGCCAACGCCTTTCCTCCTCGGCCGTTCTCAAAAACTGCCGCAGGTCGCCAAAGACTCCTAAGATCGCCGAAATCCGCATCATGGTGTCTGTTTCGAGAACCAGCGGCTTGTGCCATCGGGAGAGGCGAACCCAGCGGTGAAATTCTCGCTGCCTGCAGCCAAGCAGTTGAAGCTGTCGCCGCTCTGGGAGATCCCATCGCTTCGCGATGTTGACGAACACGCGCATGACGGAGCCGCTCAAGCGCGCCCGCTCTTCGTCGGTTGGTTCTTTCATGGTTCGGCACCTAGGAGGAATTGAGATCCGTTCTATCCGCGTTGTAGCGACGTGGGCTTCGATTTAGATACTATAATACCTAGAAATGGAAGAGGCGCTCCGCTTCGTTCAGTTCATGGACGTTCGGCAGACCTTCGGGAAAAATATGCGGAGAGCCCGCATCGCAGCCGGGCTGTCTCAGGATGAAATTGCGGTACGTATGGGCGTGGAGCAGACCTACGTCAGCGGGCTGGAGCGGGGGGTACGCAACCCCACTTTGACGACCTTAGAGCGTGCAGCGATCGCGCTGAACGTGAAGCTCAGGGAGCTGCTGGACGAGTGGCCTTGCTCGTAATTCGGAGTCACAAGCTGGTTTGACGCAATAACTGCCGCAAAAAAAGTGCTCGACGGGACGTCCCGCGTCACTTCTTGCGCCCTCGCCCATGCGGACAAATCGGGTACTCGAAGCCGTCGAGGTCCTCGTCGGCAAGCGTGAGATCTAAGGCGAACGTTCCGAAAAGATGTTCTCCGACGGCAAGCACCGGGTCCGCTGGTCAAATTACAACCGCGTCGAAGCAATCCCGATTTACTTCCGGCGCTGCGTTACCACGCGCGCGTGAGCTTTTTGTCCGGCGTCTTAGACATCCAGCCGATGGTTCATCGCAACGTTGCCGCAGCCAGCGGCGCTGCGGCTCCCGCGACGTGTTTTGACGACGGTGGATATGCGGCGTGCAGACTGTCGACCCCACCCAACTTCGCCTGTCGGCTTTGAGCAACTAGGCCTCTGGGCAAGGATTGATTCTACCAATCTGCCCTTAGACGCGTCAGGGGGCGTCACTTTGCCATCTCCTGACGCGTCTAGGGCATATACTCCAGTTGGCCTGGAGCGTGTCCGGAAATAGGCCATGAGCATTCCGATAAGCCAATGATATTTAATGGCTTTCCTGCTCTGATCCCAACCTTTAAGTTTCAGACTCGGCAAAAGCTCCACATAGGTAAGAATCCATTAACGTTAAATGGCTGGACGCCCACAGAGAATCGTGGCGTAGCTTGTCGGGCAATGGGCGCTAAAACGCCCTTAACCCGACAATGAGGACAAGAAGCGCCAATGGCCGACCCCCTGGCGAAGGATATCCGCCATAGTGAAGCCGCGGAGCGCGTCTGGCGGCACGCTGGTGTCCTGTCACGTCAGCTGAATGTCTTGCGTGAACGGATGTACCCGCCTCACGCACAGAAGCATTTGCGACACTTTCTAACGRATGAGGTGTCGAAGCTTACCTCCATTCCTGACTCGACGCTGAAGCTGATGTCGAACGAGGGCAAAGGTCCCCTGCCCGCTCGGCTTGAGAACAATCATCGGGCTTATACGCTTGCGCAGGTAAATGAGTTGCGGCGCCTGTTTGCCCAGCAGAAGCCTGCGGAGGCACTGCGTTTTTTGCCTCACCGTCGCCGCGGCGAACACCTGCAAGTTATCGCGGTCGCGAACTTCAAAGGCGGTTCGGCGAAAACCACCACGAGTTTGCATCTGGCGCACTTTCTCGCCCTTCAGGGCTATCGGGTGCTGACCATAGATCTCGATCCCCAGGCTTCACTATCTGCGATGTTCGGTGCGCAGCYCGAGATCGACGTTGGCGACAACGAAACGATCTGGGCGGCATTGCGATACGACGAGTTGCGCCGGCCGATGCGCGAGATCATCCGGAAAACCTACTTTGACGGCGTCGATCTTGTCCCGGGCAACCTCGAAGTTATGGAGTTCGAGTACGACACGCCCCGTGTGCTCGCACGAGGAGCAAAGACAGACAGCTTATTCTTCGAGCGTCTCGGCTTGGCCATCGACGAGGTGGAAGCTGACTACGATGTTGTTGTTCTCGATACGCCCCCTTCCCTCGGCTATTTGACGCTCGGCGCGATCTACGCGTCGACGGGTATGATCGTGACAATCCATCCAGCGATGCTCGATGTGGCGTCGATGAGCCAATTCTTGTTGATGATGGGTGACCTGATCAATGTGATCGCCGGCGAGAATGCCACAATGCGCCAGGATTTCTTTCGCTATCTGGTCACTCGCAACAATCCGTACGACAAGCCGCAGACCGAGATTGTTTCGATGCTGCGGACGTTATTCCCTGATGACGTCATGACGCCGACGGCAGTCGAAAGCACTGCGGTTGAGGCGGCGGGGCTCGCCAAGCGTAGCATCTATGAGCTCGAGTCGGGGGAGATCGGCCGAGATGCGTTCAAGCGCGCACGGGAGTCGTTCGACGCAGTTAATGAAGGAATTCTGGATCTGATAAAGCAGACCTGGGGGCGGGCATGAGTAAGCCGCCTCGCCGCTCGATCGTCTCCAGCTTTGGGGCGCTCTCGCTGACCGCGAGTTCCGCCGCAGGCGAAACGGATCCGAACCTCGACAGCGCGCTGAACACCCCGCCTCCGAGAGTTCCTGCGGGAGTAATCGGAGCCACACAGCGGACGCTATCCGATATTCGCGAGGAGCGCGATCGACTCAAAGCATTGGTCGAGTCCGGGGCCGCTGGCCTTAAGGAACTTGATCCGGCGCTGATTGACCCGTCGCCGTTCCCTGATCGGTTAGCGGACGATTCTCCTGTCGAGTTTGAAGCCTTTCGAAAGACGTTTCTGGAAGAAGGACAACAGATCCCAATCCAGGTTCGGCCGCATTCGGAGCTGGAGGGGCGCTACCAGGTCATCTACGGACACCGTCGTGTCCGAGCTGCACGCGACCTAGGTGTCCCGGTAAAGGCGTTGGTCCGGTCACTTTCTGATTCTGAGTTGGTGGTTGCACAGGGCCTCGAGAATGGCAGCCGCCAAGACTTGACCTGGATAGAGCGCGCCTTGTTCGCGTGGCGAATGGAGAACGCGGGGATTAAGCCTCGCGACATCAAAGCGGCACTGTCGTTGGACGATCAGGAGATGGCGCGGATGCGTTCCATCTGGCGCGCGCTACCCATCGATCTGATTACGATGATTGGTCGCGCGCCAAAGGTCGGGCGGCCGCGTTGGCTTGAGTTGGCGGGGGCCGTTGGGGAAAAACCAGCGCTGCTCGAACTGGCTCGGAAAACCTTGTCAGCTGACAAGGTTTTGGCGCTGCCCTCTGACGAACGCTTTCGCGAGGTTCTTGGGGTTTTGCAGCCATCAGGTTCGCCGGCTCAGACAGAAGTCGCGCTGCTTGCCGGGTCCGGAGACCGACTCGGGCGAGCGAGTTTTACGTCCAAAGAGGTGCGCCTCGTCGTTGATCGAGCTCATGCGGCTTCATTCGCAGAGTTCCTCAGGGGCGAACTGCCTTCACTAATGGACCGGTACTTGAGCCAGGCCAGTGCTGCGAAGGACGCCGGGTGAGGAGACCTTGTCAGCTGGCAAGGTTTTGAAACGCTGGGAATGAAGGAGAGCGAATGGGAGCAGCTAGACTAGGTCCGACGGTGTGGAGTTCTCGACGGCCTGGTCAACAACGAAGCTAACGGCAGTAGGCAAAGAAAAAGGCCCCCGAAACGGTGTTCCGGAAGCCCTTCTCATAGTCGGCAACTTGAGAATCGCACTTCCCTGAATCCCCGTCAAGAGTCCCATTGGGATTTGAGCGCCTTTTCGGCGAGCGGACTTCTTTTGCCCTAATCAGGCGAAGACCCATGGAAAAAAGACTTTCGACGACGCCCTTTGGGCGGCGAACGCTGACGCTTGCGCATGTTGCAGGCCAAGTGATTGCAGACGCTTGCCCGCCCGCCAAGGCGACTCATAAATGGAATGTGTTTCGTGACATCTGCACGGCGAAGACCCGGGTCGGCGTGTCCGAGCGGGCGCTTGCCGTCCTAGATGCCCTTTTGACCTTTCATCCAGAGACCGTGCTGACTGGTGAAGGGTTGATCGTCTTCCCGTCCAACCACCAACTCTGTCTGCGCGCCCATGGTATGGCACCGGCGACACTGCGCCGGCATCTTGCTGTCCTTGTAGATGCGGGACTCATCGTTCGCCGCGACAGCCCCAACGGCAAGCGCTATGCGCGCAAGGGCAGCCACGGCGAGATCGAGCTCGCTTTTGGTTTCGATTTGGCGCCGCTGGTCGCGCGGGCCGAGGAGTTCGAAGCCTGGGCAGAAGAGGTTCGCGCTGAAGAGCGGGCGCTGAAGCTTGTACGAGAGCGCATCACGATCTGCCGTCGCGACCTCGCGAAGATGATAGCGATGGGCATAGAAGAGAGCATTCCGACCCAACATCAGGGGGTAGGTCCCGCTAGCTGGGCCGATATTCAAGGCGTACTGCTCACCCTCCTCGCCCGGTTGCCACGGAAGGGCTCGGCGGTCGTCCTGGAGCCGTTAGCGCAGCAGCTTTCGATGCTTGCGGACGAGGTGCACAGCCTTCTGGAAATGCACGTTAAAAATCAAAATATGAGCGGCACTGAGTCTCATATTGAGCGTCACATACAGAATTCAAAACCAGACTCCCTCACTGACTCTGAACCTAGCTTTCGAGAAAGCAGGGGGGTCGCCTCGGAGGGAGAGCTTGAAGCGACGCGCCTGCCAGTTCGCGCTTATCCCTTAGGGATGGTGTTGGACGCCTGCCCGGACATCATTGATTACAGTCGTGGCGGTATCTCGAGTTGGAGGGATTTGGTGGCAACCGTAGCGGTGGTCAGGCCTATCCTCGGAATTAGTCCGAGCGCCTGGGCCGGGGCACTGGCGGTCTTGGGAGAGATAGAGGCATCGATCGTGGTCGCCGCCATTCTGCAGAAGGCTGAAGCTATCAACAGCGCGGGGGGCTATCTGAGAAACCTAACGCGGCGAGCCGAGGCGGGTGAGTTCTCATTAGGGCCAATGCTGATGGCGTTGATCGGATCCCGAATGCGCGAAAAGCGAAGTGCGTGATCGTCCGTGGAAGTTCGTTAAGGTTAATGAAGCCGCAGCCTGCCTCGCGTGATGAGGCGAGGCAGGCTGGCTGGGGGAGGGGAACCAGCAAGAGTGTTCATTCGGGTGGCTCGCATCAATCTGGTGAATCGATGATCGCCAATCGATTCACGCTTTGCGTTGGACGTCGTCAGGCCGTGAGGATGAAGTGGCGGCATGGAACACGTGCTCGAAGCTCCTCACTACAAGCTGCAAATGCTGGTCCTCGAACGGCGGGACCAGACGCGCAACATGGCCCGCTTTTATGTCCTGGCCGTCGAACCGACTTTGTTTGACGAGTTCGCGCTTGTGCGCGAGTGGGGGCGATGGGGCAGTTTCGGCCGGCGACGGTTGGATCTGTACGGAGATCTCGACGAAGCGGCTGAGGCGCTGGAGGATTGGCTGGTTAGAAAGACGAAGCGCGGCTATCGCATTGTCAGCACCGCGATGGGAGGAAATGAGCCTGAGTTGGATCAGGGGAGGGCATTTTCAAGCCCAGCTTCGACGAGGTAGCACGCAACAGTCTCTCAATGGCGAAGGCACTACTCGATGAGACATTGCGGTCATCCTGACCTTTCCGGGCATCGTCGAGGTGTACACCGCAGGGGAGGGCGGCTACTACAACCCGACAGCCTTGGTCAGATTGACCTGGAAGCGACCGCGGCGGCGCTTTGTGTGGACGCGCTGGAGCTGAATTCGACAGATTCGAGCCGAGCCTTAGGATGGTCGATCGGGTGCCGGCCTGTCAGGAGCGCAAGCTCTGCCTCGAATAGGGCCTGAGGTTGAAACTGGGCGATTATATTCTGTCAGGTGAATGTGCGACTAGATGTGGCAAAGGGGGCAGAATGGCTCAAGCTGTGAAGGCTCCGCTGCAGAGCGAATCCCTGGTCCTATCCTATATGGACCGGGCCGGCAGGATTGCGATCACTCAGCTGGCGGACGGCTTCGGCATGTCGAAGACCCAGCTCGCCGAAACCGCGGGTCTCGCTCGCGAGACGCTATACCGAGCCGAGCCGAGCGGAGCGGTGCGCGACGGACCCAGGGCCGGCTCCGCGAAATGCTCGAAATCATCAGCTGCGTCTCGGAATGGGCGGGTGGCAAAGAGCAGGCGATGGCCTGGTATCGGGCTCAGCCCCTGCCGGCCTTTGGCGGACGAACCGCCGAGGCACTGGTCAAGGAGGGCAAGGCTGCGGCCGTTCGGGACTATCTCGACCACATGGCGCTTGGCGGCTTTGCGTGAGGTTTGTCGGGACCTGCTACCGGGCACATGATCCGCGCTGGGCTTTCAAGCCGCTGTCGGGGGATGGCGCGGCGATCAGGGGCGCCCGCTTCAACCCAAAGGGGATCCCCGCGCTGTATCTCGGCTTGAGCATCATGACCGCGATCAAGGAGGCCAACCTGGGTTTTGCGCATCGCATCGACGCCTGTGTGTTGTGTTCCTATGAGATCGATAGTGAGGATGTCGCTGACCTGACGACGGAGCAGGGCAGGAGAGAGCATGCGGTCGAGCGCGATGATCTCAACCTTGTGCTCTGGCGCTGGGGACCGGATCTGCCGATCGCGCCGGCGCTGATCACGGCGGGGCAGTTCGGCTGCGGCATGACCGGGTTGGCTGAGCCGCAAGGTGCAGTGCGGCGCCCAAGCTGTTGCGCAGTGAATTGTTGGCTGATCGAGCGATCCGGCCGTTTCGCTTGGCTTGCATTGCCCATAGCTTAGCGGTCGGGGAATCGTAGACGAGGGGCGTGGTGTGATGACGAATCGCGTTGAACTCGCTGTCGAAGCGGCAGCGAAGGCTCTTCATGAGACGGTCCGACGTCAGCATCAGCTGCGCTGGGAGCTGATGACGGAGCGCTGGCGCGCTGACATGAGGGACTATGTCCGCCCCTGTGTTTTAGCGACGTTGAAAGTCGCGGATAAACTCAGCCCACAGCCGCGTCGGCCGACCGTTCCGAGCAGAATCTCGCTCCGGGCCTGAGGCTAAGCTCTAAAGGCCAGCTGCCTTGGTGAGATTGACCCGGAAGCGATCGCGGCGGCGCTGGTAGCGCCGGGTCATTTCGGCACTGGCGTGCCCGAGCTGCTTTTGGACATRGCGCTCGTCGACCTCGGCCGAGGTGGCGAGCCCGGCCCGGAGCGAGTGACCAGAAAACTTCTCGGCCCGTTGCCCTTCAGGAAGGTCGCCGCGCACGCCGGCAGCCAGGGCCGTGCGCTTAACGAGACGCGCCACCTCCTGATCAAGGAGGCGCTCAGGACCGACGTCCTGGCCCTGGCCGGTCACGCGGCGAAACAGCGGCCCGTGTGCGATCCTGGCGAACCTGAGCCAGGTTTGCAGCGCGGCGATGGGGCAGGTCGTGTCCGACGAGCCGCGGCCGATCTCAACTTCCCGCCAGCCATTCTTGCCGCGCAACGTCACAATCATGCCCTTGTCGAGGATCTCGACCCAGCCCCGGCCATCCTCGCTGTGGTCCGGACCAGCATCGAGGCCGACGATCTCCGAGCGCCGAAGACCGCCGGCGAAGCCAAGCAGCAGCATGGCGCGATCGCGCAGGCCACGCAGGCTGGCGCGATCGAGCGTCTCGAGCATGGCGATGACGTCTTCCGGCAGCACCGCCTCTTTCTGGACTGGTGGACGACCGTGGGTGTTTCGGATCCCTGCGAGCACGGTCGCAATATGGCGATCCTGCCGGTCGAGGGGGGGACCGCGCTGAGCGTAGGTCCAGGCCAAGGCAGAGAGGCGGCGTTCGATCGTGCTCACCGTTGACGGCCGCCGATCGCCACTGGCGGTGCCGGAGGCAAGGGCGGTGATGTAGAGCCCGACGACCTGGGGATCGGGCTCCCCAGCCGAAATGCCCTGGCGACGGCACCAGCCCGAAAAATGCTTCCAGTCCGAGGCATAGGCGCGACGCGTATTGGGCGAGCTGGCCGCTTCGACGTAGCGGCGGGCCCGACCGGCAAGATCCTCGAGTTGCGGTGAGAGGACACTTTGCGCAGCGACATCGGGCGCCATGGGAGGTGAGGGGGTGATTGTTCCGGATGACCCCGTGTCGCTGCTCATGACTGCGCCCCTATCAACGGACGTCCCAGGGATTGACGACCGAGGCGCCCATCGTCTCGAATTGGTCTGACCGGCGGCTGACCACGATCATGTCATGCACGATCGCGGTTGCCGCAAGCAGCGCGTCCGCCACCGCATCAGGGGCAGGGGAGGCGATCCGGCCCCACGCGGCCGCCACGCGGTCGCAGACCGGCAGGATTCGATCGTGATGGTCATGGCGGAGCTTGCGCAGCCATTCGCTGAGCTGGGCCGCTTGGTCGGGTTCGCGCGGCCGGTGTGCGGCGATGGCCCGGCCGAGCTCACCAAGCGTGATCACGCTCAGATAGACGCCCAAGGGGTAGATGGCGCGCAGCCAAGCGACCGCCGGCGGTGATCCCGTGCGAACCTCGGCAACGAAATCGGTGCTGAGAAGGTACATCAGACGGCCTCGCGACCGGCCGTCCCGCGCGCGGGTGTGAGCCCTCGCGCAAGCGCTTCGTCCCAGAGCGGCGCGGCCACCAAATCATCGACGAGTGTCGGCCGTGCCGCACGCAGCGCCTCATAGGCTTGTGTGGAGAGGACGACCGCCGCCGCTTCGCCCCGCAGCGTCACGACCTGCGGGCCTTCRCTGCGCGCGCGCTGGACCACCTTCGAAAAGTGGTTCTTGGCATCCTGCAACGGCCACTCCATCGCGCGAATCTCCTAGCTAGACAGGCTAGCTTGATAGGCCCGTCGTTAACCATGTGCAATGTGATCGCCGACCGGACGACCGGAGCGGACGCTCGGTGGTTTCGTCTCGGAGGTTGGTCGGGCGTTCCCGCGGCCAGAGTCAGCATTGTCGGATGATGGCAGGAATGAATGATAATGCAACATTATCATTCATTTTGTCACAATGACAGGCGCGGCGCTTTTTCGTAGAAAGAGTAGCATAAAGCGCCGCTTCTCGCTATGCTGCTGGCATGCTTCGCCGCGCCGCGCCCCTGGCTCCTTTATCCTTGCCCGTCCGGCCGGTGCCCGGCTGGGTGCGGGCAAAACCGCAATCCGATCAGGCGCTTGATGCGGCTTTTCAGGCGGGCGCCAGCCTGGCTGTGCTCGATGCGATTGCCCGTGACACGCCGCCGTGGAGCGGGGTGTTTCGGCAGCGCCTGGCGCTGCAGGCCGCGGCCGCGAGCCTGCGCCTGCTCGGCCGCCGCGAGGATCAAAACCAGTTGCGCGACGTGCAGCTGCTGCGCCGGCCTGGCGACGACCCGGGTCCGGCTGGGCGTGTCCTGCTGGCCTGGCGGCACCTCGTTGCCCGCTCGCCAGATTTTTCGCCAGAGGCGATCGCGCGGGCCGCCGCCGCGTTTGATTTGGCCCTCAGCACGGCGGAGCTCGCGGCGCTTGCCGAGCTGGCCTCTGACGCGGCCCGCTCGGCCCGGGCGGCGATCGTCGCCGTGGCCGAGCTGAGCGAGCGCGTCGTCAAGGTGCGCCCGGATGCCGAGGTCTTGGCGCTCTGGCTGGCTGACGCCGTGCTCGCCCAAAAGCTCAAATGGGTTTTGCCGGTGCCGCTCCGGGCGACGACGATCCTCGATCCTGCCGCACGGGTCGGCCCGACCGGAAAACGTCCGCGCCCGGGCGGGGAGGGCTGGCAGACGGCCGTGGCTCTGGCCTATGCGCAAGCGGCAGGTCGCGCGATCGACCTGGCCGGCGAGCTGGCGCGCCGGGCCGAAATCCTCCAGGCGGCGGCGCCCAAACTGCGGGCGAAAGGTTCTGGTGCGGTGATCGCCGCTTTGCTGAATGATGATGCCTTGGCTGGCTCGGCCGAGATCGGCGGCATCTCGGATCGCGGTCTGCGCCGTCTGTTCGACCGGCTCGTCTCGCTCGGTGCGGTCCGCGAATTGTCGGGCCGGCCGACCTTTCGCATCTATGGGCTCTGAGCCATGGCGCGTCGCTCTAAACCGGAGAGTGCGCTCGACACCGAACTGGCCGAGCTGCCGCCCGAATTGCGCTGGCGCGAATGGATGGGCCGGGTCGAGGCGGTGATCTTTGCCGCCCCGGAGCCGGTCTCGCGCGACGTGCTGGCGCAGCTGGTTGGTCGCGACTGTGCGATCGATCTGATCATCGCCGACATTCGCGAGGAGCTGCGCGGCCGCCCCTATGACCTGGTCGCCGTCGCCGGGGGCTGGCAACACCGGACGCGCGGTGCTTTTGGGCCGGCGATCCGGGCGGTGTCGGGAGTGCCGCAAGCGGCCGCCGGCCTGTCACCGAGCGAGATGCTGTTTCTGTCGGGGATCGCTTATCTGCAGCCGATCACCCGCAGCGAGCTCGGCAAGGTCTTTGGCAAGGAGATGAGCCGCGACAGCGTTGCGGCGCTCAAACGCGCCGGCGTGATCACGGCCGGACCGCGCAGCCCGGAGCCGGGGGCGCCCTATACCTATGTGACGACCGACACATTCCTGTCGGTCTTCGGTCTCGCCAGCCTGCGCGACCTGCCCGATCTCGAAAAGCTCGAGGATGCCGGCCTGCTGAGCAAGGACACGCTCCTGGCCGAGGCGATGCCGACCGGTGGCGGCGACGAGGGGGAGGGAGACGCAGAACGCGACGACCACCCCTTTGATGACCCGGATCCGGCGGGTGGAACTGAGCCTCGACCCTGAGCCGAAGCGTTCAGCCGCGCTCCGAAGGCTCGATCGTCGTGTTTGAAGTCGAGTTGGCTCGCTCTATCTGCGCGATGGGCGCGCTCGCAGGGCGACCACGACCGCGCCGACGCCTACGAGACCACGGCCAAGAAGAGGGAGATCGACCTGCGCGTGATGCTCGGTGATCGCGGTTGAGGCAAAAAGGCCGATAGGGCAACGCCGCGATGGACCGCGATGCGCGAAGGGGGGCCGAATAGGCGCTTTCTATCTTAGGGCCCGCCGATCTGTCATCGGCGGGTTTCTTGTCGTAAATCGCCCTGGGCTCAGCGGGAGTGCTGCGTCGCTAACGTGATCCTGGTGCTAGGCTCCGGCGCTAATGCTGTGCCTCACAGCATCGAGGCGATAGACAGGGAATCTCTGGTCGTCCTAACGTCAGGCGTGCACTCGGAGAGGTGCTGGCTTTTGGGGTTGGGCTATCGTGAAGGTCTATGGATTGATTGTCGCTGCCGGCTTCGGCGCGGCGATAGTGGCATGCGTGCCAAATATCTCGCTGCCGGTGACGGTGAAGACGACGAAGGGCGAAGTCTTTCGGGGCATGGCGCAAGGGCCGGCGTTCTCCGGCAATGTGGTGCTCGCAAATACTAATGGGGTGCGCTGCGAAGGGCCTTATAAGGTAGGTCAGGACCGGATTATTCAAGCAACCGCACAATGCAGCGACGGCCGGTCAGCATCGCTCACCGCGTCGTTGGAAGCCGATCTGGTATCGGCACGCGGGTCGGCAAAAATGTCGGACGGCTCAACGGCCCAGGTCGGGATCGGTAAATTTGCTGAACTCGTTGAGAGCGGCGCATCAACTTCGCCTTCGAGAACGCCTGCGCCCGTGCGCGAGGACGAGAAGCGGATCGTGCTCGACACGGTAAGGTCTGCTTTGAAAGATCCGTATTCGGCTGTTTTTAGCTCCGTCGTCGCCCGGAAGAGTGCCGGCGGGGACGTATTGAAGGTGTGCGGCCTGGTCAACGCCAAGAACAGCTACGGCGGATATGTCGGAAACACGCCGTTCTACGTTTTCGCAAGCCGCGAGGGTGGGAGACTGGTGCCACGTCAGTCTTCGGTGACGCTCGGCAACAGCGAGCTCGAGCTGAGCCACATCAAGCGAGAATGCCTTCTTTAACTGAATGGTGTTGTTGCCCGCGGTGAGTGGGGGTCGAAAGAGCAAGGCCGGGATCGCTCCATTCTTCGCTTAGATGGCATACGGCTGAGAGAGGCGCTGACGGGCGTTCTCTCTCTCTCTCTCTCTCTCTCTCTCTCCCTCTCTCTCAGTCGGGGTTCATGCTGCCGACGGGCCGAAGCCCGTCGGCGAGTCCTGAGGGGCAGGAAACTAGGTCGGGCCTTCCGTCTCGTCCTGATTGAGCTGCGGCTCGCGGCTCTCAGGGCTTACGTCGCARCGTGAAATAAAGGATCGCTTCGTGCGGGCGAACTTGAGGTGGGAACGGCTTCCCCACGCACCCTTTTGCCACGGGGTAAAGTAGCGGCCGACCGCGAAGAGATGCAGGACGTTAGCACCCTGCCGGTTCTCTGGCGGGACTTTGAAGCCGATATCGACGAGCTTTTCAGCGGGTTCAGTGGCTCGGCAGCCGAATAACTGAACGCCGAGATCAGCGAGATGTATCCGCTGGTCGAAGTTCCTGATCTCCTCAGGGAAGTGCATGATTGGACGGGCTTTGCCGATCACTTCACCCATGTCCGCACAGGCGATGCCCCACGAAATGTCTCTGCCATGCTGGCCGGCATCCTGGCCGATGCAACCAATCTCGGTCCGAAGCGAATGGCTGGCGCATCCAAGGGCATCAGCGCCCATCAGATTGGCTGGATGCGCGCCACCATGCCCGATCAGAAACCTATCGCGCCGCTGAGCAACTCTTGTTCTGACCCCAATAGGCGAAGTGCAATTCCGCCACCTTCGCGAACGAAGCAACGAAGCGCGGTCCGCCTTTGGCGCGGCCTTGCGGATCACGGCCCAATTGCGCCGCGGCACAGTAGCCCTTCGGCGTGGGCCGCCTTGCGGTGGCGCGTGCTGAGTGAAGAAATAGGCGTATGGATAGTCATACGCCTATGCCGAAGCTCTCTCGGCTTGAAGTGATCACGACGGGATCGCGGCGGCGGTGGACGCCGGAAGAGAAGCTCCGGATCGTCGCGGAGAGTTATTCTGGTCACCGAGCGGCATCTTCGACGGCTCGGCGGCATGGACTGTCGAGCAGCCAGCTTTTCGCCTGGCGCAAGCTGGCCCGTGCAGGCC
>NZ_JBFTRC010000133.1:0-15495 GCF_056399325.1 Allobosea sp. 01N443 | reverse complement strand
GCCCAAGGCGACCAGATCGTCCGCCTGACGACAGTGGCCGCGATCCTCGGCATCGTCGCTGCCGGTCAGAACCTCGTCATTCTCGGCGGGCGCGAAGGCATCGATCTGTCGGTCGGGCCGATGGTCTCGCTCGGCGCGGTCATTGCCGGCAATGTCATGGYCGGGCAGGACGCCGCCATCCTGCCGGCGGTGCTGGCCGCCTGCGGCGTGACCTTCGGCATCGGGCTGGTCAACGGGCTTGGCGTCACCCTGGTCCGGATTCCGCCGCTGGTCATGACGCTCGGCATGACCGCGATCATCCAGGGCGGCCTCGTCGTCTATTCGCAGGGCGTACCCTCCGGCAATGCCGCGCCAGCCCTGATGGCCTTCGTCAATCGCCCGTTGCTGTTCGGGCTGCCCGGCATCCTCCTGGTCTGGGCCGTCATCGCACTGGCGCTCGGCTTCGTTCTGCGCTGCACGGCCTTCGGGCTCGGCGTCTACGCAATCGGCGCCAATGAGCGCGCCGCCATGCTCGTCGGGCTGCCCGTCGCGCGCATCCGCTGCCTGCTCTACGGCTTCTCAGGCCTGTTCGCCGGCCTCGCGGGTGTCTGCGTCATCGGTTACACCGGCAGCTCCTTCATCAGCGTCGGCGATCAGTACGTCCTGTCCTCGATCATCGCGGTGGTCATCGGCGGCACATCGCTCGCAGGCGGCGCCGGGGGCTATCTCGGCACGGTGCTCGGGGCGCTGGCGCTCGTGCTGCTGCAGAGCGTGCTGACGACCTTGCAGCTTGAAACCTATGGCCGTCAGATGATCTTCGGCCTGACGCTCCTGGTGCTGATGCTGCTTTACGGCCGTCAGGCCAGGCTGCGGGTCTGATCATGAGCGTGCCCACGATCGCCACGGTCGCAGAACTCGCCGGCGTCTCGACGGCGACGGTCTCGCGGGCATTGCAGCGCCCCGACAAGGTCCAGCCGGAGACCCGTCGGCGCGTGCTCGAGGCCGTGGCGGCGACAGGTTTCGTGCCGAACTCCCAGGCGCGCAATCTCCGGAGCCGCGCGACCCGCACGGTCATCCTGCTGGTGCGCGACATCTCGAACCCGTTCTATCTCGAGATCTACAAAGGCGTCGAAGAGGCGGCCATGCGGGCCGGGTACAAGGTGCTGATGGGGGATGCGCGCGATGACGACGAGCGCATCACCCACTATGTCGACATGGTGCGCGCGCGCCACGCAGACGGGCTCATCCTGATGGTCGGTCGCTTCCCGGACGCCCTGAAGACGGAGCTGTCGCGGCTGCCGCCGATCGTGATCGCGCTCGAGACCTTTCCCGAGCTCGCGCTGCCGACCGTCTCGATCGACAACATCGCTGCGGCCCGGCAAGCCGTCGAGCACCTGCTCGGGCTCGGCCACCGCCGCATCGCCCATATCACCGGGCCGCTGCCGGAGCGGCTCGCGGTCGACCGGCTGGCCGGGTATCGGAGCGGCCTCGCCGCAGCGGGCATCGCGGCCGATGAGGCGCTGATCGTCGAGGGTGATTTCAGCCTGGACGCCGGCCGCCGGGCCGTGCGCCGTCTCAATGAGACCGGGACCGGTTTCACGGCGCTGTTTGCGGCCAGCGACCAGATGGCATTCGGTGCGATCAGCGAATTGCGCGCTTGCGGGCTTTCGGTCCCCACGGAGGTCTCGGTCGTCGGCTTCGACGATATCGTGCTCGCCGACGCCTTCATGCCGCCGCTGACCACGATCCACCAGCCGCGTTTCGATATCGGGCGACAGGCGATGGCGCGCATGATCGGTCTCCTCGGCGAGGAGCCGGCCGCCGCCAATCTGGTGATGGAGACACGCCTCGTCGTGCGCGGCTCCACCGCTCCTGTGCCACTCTGCCCGAACCCCAACCTGAGAACGAAGGAATGAGACGATGAAAGGTCCAGCCCTGTTCCTCGCGCAGTTCGTCGGCCCGACGGCGCCCTTCGACAGTCTCGATGGTCTTGCCGGCTGGGCGGCCGGGCATGGCTATGTCGGCGTCCAGATCCCGACCAACGATCCGGCGCTGTTCGATCTGGCGCAGGCGGCGCAGTCGAAATCCTATTGCGAGGACATCGTCGCCAGGCTCGATCGCCATGGCCTCCAGGTTACCGAGCTATCGACCCATCTCCAGGGCCAGCTGGTCGCCGTGCATCCGGCCTATGACCTGCTCTTCGACGGCTTTGCGCCGGCAGCTCTGCGCGGCAAGCCTGCCGAGCGGCAGACCTGGGCCGTGGACCAGCTGAAACTTGCCGCCCAGGCCTCGCGAAATCTCGGCCTCGCCACGCATGCCACCTTCTCCGGTGCCTTGGCCTGGCCCTATGTCTATCCATGGCCGCAGCGGCCGCAGGGCCTCATCGAGGAAGCATTTTCGGAACTGGGCCGACGCTGGACTCCGATCCTCGACGCCTTCGACGAGGCCGGCGTCGATCTCGCCTACGAGATCCATCCCGGCGAAGATCTCCATGATGGCATCAGCTTCGAGCGTTTTCTTGAATCGGTTGGTGAGCATCGACGCGCCACCATCCTCTACGATCCCTCGCATTTCCTGCTGCAGGCGCTCGACTATCTCGCCTTCATCGACATCTACCACGCGCGCATCCGGGCCTTCCACGTCAAGGATGCCGAGCTCAACCCGACCGGCCGTTCCGGCGTCTATGGCGGCTATCAGGGCTGGGTCGAGCGGCCCGGCCGTTTCCGTTCGCCGGGCGACGGGCATGTCGACTTCGCCGGTATCTTCTCGAGGCTGGCCCAGTACGATTATCGGGGCTGGGCGGTCGTCGAGTGGGAATGCGCCCTGAAGCACCCGGAACAGGGAGCAGCCGAAGGTGCTGCGTTCATCCGCAGCCATATGATCCGCAGGGCCGAACGGCCCTTCGACGATTTCGCTGCGAGCGGCGCCGACAGCGCGACCAACGGCAAACTCCTGGGGCTCACCCGATGAACGCGCGCATTCGGCTCGGCATGGTGGGAGGCGGCGAGGGCGCGTTCATCGGCGCAGTGCACCGCATGGCAGCGCGTCTCGACGGCGAATACGAGCTTCTCGCCGGGGCGCTTTCGGCCACGCCCGAAAAGGCCCTGCGCTCGGGCCTTGCGCTCGGTCTCGACCCGGCGCGGGTCTATGCCGATTTCGAAGCGATGGCGCGGGCCGAAGCGCGACGTCGCGACGGCATCGAAGCCGTGGCCATCGTCACGCCGAACCACATGCATGCTCCCGCCGCGCTCGCCTTCCTGAAGCGCGGCATCCATGTGATCTGCGACAAGCCGCTGGCGACGAGCCTGAAGCAGGCGCAAGGCCTGAAGGCGGCGACGGACCGTGCGGGCGTGGTCTTCGCGGTGACCTATAACTATTCCGGCTATGCCATGGTCCGCCATGCCCGGGCGATGGTCGCAGCCGGCGAGATCGGCCGCATCCGGGTCGTCCAGGTCGAGTACCCCCAGGAGTGGTTGACGGAGGCGCTCGAACAGACCGGCCAGAAACAGGCGGAATGGCGCACCGACCCGGCACGCTCCGGTGCCGGTGGGTCGATCGGCGATATCGGCACGCATGCCTTTCATCTGGCGGGCTTCGTCTCGGGGCTCGCGGTGACGGAGATCTCGGCCGAACTCACCAGCTTCGTGGCCGGCAGGCGTCTCGACGATAATGTCCAGGTCATGCTGCGCTACGAGAATGGCGCGCRCGGCAGCCTCTGGGCGAGCCAGGTCGCGCCGGGCAATGAGAACGGCCTGCGCCTGCGCATCTATGGCGACAAGGGCGGGCTCGAATGGGCGCAGGAACAGCCCGATCAGCTGAAATGGTCGCCCTTCGGCGAGGTGCAGCGCATCGTCACGCGCGGCTCCGGCGGCGCCAATGCGGCAGCGCAACGTGTCACCCGTGTCCCCGCCGGGCACCCCGAAGGCTATCTCGAAGCCTTCGCCACGATCTACCGGGAGGCCGCCGCCGCCATCCGGGCGCGCCAGGCCGGACAACCCATCCCTGGCGACTGCACGTTCCCGACGCTGGAGGACGGGCTTCGGGGCATGGCCTTCATCGAGGCCGCGGTCGCCTCATCGAAGGCAAACGCGCGCTGGACGAAACTGAAGGGCTGAAGGAGCTGCCACCCTGCGAGCCGCGTGCGGCTGGATCAGGGGGAGTTTCAAAGCTCCCCCGGGCGCTGGTCTGGGCGTTCGCTTCGGTAAGGTGCCTTGGCGGGAACAGCTCATTGCTGCAGTGGGTTGCTTTCAGAAGCTCACCCTGATCTGGGCCTGGCCGCCGAGGCGGTTGGTGGAGCCGGAGAGCTCGCCGTCGAGGCGGGCGCCGAGCGTGACGGAGGGGCTGAGCCTGAGGTCAAGCCCGGCGGCCAGCAGCGCGCTGTTGCGGGCGGGCCTGGCGCCCTCGACCGCGAAGCCTGAGCCGGTCAGGCCGGCRATCGAGGCGGAGAGACCGGCGTCACGCTGGTAGTAATGCGCCCAGCTCGCCCGGAGATAGCCGGCGACWGGCARCCCRTTCAGSCYRYTGGCATARTCGAGCTGCAGGCCAAGCTCGCTGCGCGAGGTGATGTCGTTGCGCCGGGCGAGCGCCAGCGCGCCGGCATTGGCCCCGGCCCAGTTCGCCTCGRTCAGGGCCGGGCTGCGCGCCTGGATCGCCTGCAGCGCCGCCAGCGGCGAGAGCGTCAGGCCGTTCCATGACAGCACCGCGGCGCTCGCCTGCAGCCGGCCGCTCCAGGCGGTGGTGGCATAGGAGGAAGACAATGCGCTACCAAGCACCGGGATGCTGCGCTTGATCTCGTTCTCGAGCCGGCCGTAGCCGAGTGCGGCAGCAAGATTGACCGGCCCGAGCCGGGTCGTGCCGTAGAGGCCGGCCTGGAAGACATCGGCCTCGGCCTTGCCGAGACCGCCGGCGAGTGAGGAGCGGGCGCTGCCGCCGGAGACCGCAAAGCCCGCGACCGTGCCGGGCATGATCCGAAAATCGGCGCCCACGGCGAGATGGGCATCGTCGAGATCGCGCTTGGCCGAGCCGATGCGCGCGCTGCCGTCGGTGCGACCGACCGAGCCGAAGGCCGCGCCCCAGACCGTATAGGCCGGGCTGCCGAGCCGCGCTGCCGGGGCCGGCAGATCGGCACCCTTGCGGACGAGGCCGGAGAAGGAGGCTTCGCCGGGAGCGGGTCCGGCGGTGCCACGGCCCGCCGCGAAGGGATCGAGCATCGCACGCAGGAACTGGTCGGCGGCCGAGACCGCCATGGCCGGTGCGGCCGTATGGGCCTCGCCCGAAAGCTGGTTCATCGCCCCGGGAATCGCTGCGGCCGGCAGGTTGTAGATGCCGAACAAAGCAGACGGATCGGCCCCGCCCGCCACCGCCCGGTCGAGGCCGGCGGCCACGGAATAGGCGTTCAGTGGAGCCGTGACGCCGAGCGTCGTCATCGCCTTGGGCGTCAGTGTCAGGAGCACGTCATTTGCGGTGTAGCTTACCGCGCTGGAAACGCCGTCGCCGAAGGACGCGGTGACATCGGTCGTGCCGAATGTGCCGCTGCGGCCGCCGGCCGCCGAAAGCAGGATATAGGCACTGTTGAAGGTGTAGGGGCCACCCAGCGGCACGATCCGCAGCGTGCCGGCAAGCGTTGCCGAGCCGGTGACGTTGACCCGGTCGGAGACCGCGCCCTGCACTTCGGCAATGTAGGTCGAGCCGACGCCGAGCGTCAGGTTGCCGTTGACCGTGATCGTGCCGGGCGAATTGCCAGGCGCGAGCGTGCCGTAAACTGTGGTGCCGGGCACTTGGCCAGAGCCGCCGAGCGTAGCGCCCGCATTGACGGTCAAGCTGGAAGATGAGGCGATGGAGCCGTTCACCACCAGCGTTCCGACAGTCACGGATGTCGGGCCCGTATAAGTGCTGGTGCCCGAAATCGTCGTCGTACCCGCGAAGTTCTGCTTGAGGCTGCCCGCGCCGGAGATCGCCCCGGCAAAGACCGCTCCGGTGTTGTCCTCGGTCGTCAGGGTCTGGCCGCTGGCGATGATGACCTGCGCGCCGGTAACACCCGACAGGAAGCCGATCGTCTCGCTCTGTGCAACATCGAGGGTCGCGCCGCTGGCGATCTCGACACGCCCGGCGTCACTGATCGCCTGGCCGCCGGTGATGGTCAGGGTGCCAGCATTGATGAAGGTCGTTCCGGTATAGGTATTGGCGCCCGAAAGTGTGAGCGTGCCGCCGCCGGCCTTGACCAGGCTCCCGGCGGAGGAGCCGTTCGAGATGACGCCCTGCAGCGTCGTCGTCGCGCCGCTGGCCACGTCGATGCCGCCGGAACCGGTGATGCTGAACGTCCGCGCCGCCGCCAGCGTGGTGGTGGCCGTGACCGCCAGCGTGCCGCCGTTCGAGAGCACCAGGTCGTTGGCGGCGTTGCCAAGATTGTTGCTGGCTCCGATCGAGAGCGTGCCGCCGCTGATGGCGATATTGCCGGTGAAGTCGTTCGCGGCGGACAATACGAGGGTGCCCGCGCCGGTCTTGTTGAGCGCCGTGGAAACGCCGCCGCTAATCAGGCCAGTGCCGCCGATAGAGCTGCCATAGGTCACCGTCCCGCTCGAGACGCCGATATTCGCCGTCACGCCGCTGAGGTAGATCGCAGCGCCGCTGACGCTGCCGGCTGCGCCGGGCGACCCGCTGAAACTGCTCGGGCCCTGTCCGACGCCCTGAGTGCCACCAGCCCCCCCGGTGAYCGAGACGCCCGAAATCGAGGAATCGAGGATGGTCAGCGAGCCGCCGGTGGCGACATAGATCGCGCCCCCGCGTGCCGCGCCGCCCGCGCCGCCGGAGCCGCCATCCGAGCCTGKGCCTTGCGAGCCGTTGTTGTTGGTAACGCCATCGCCGCCCTGTGCGCCATTGCCGCCATTCGCATTGCCTGCACCGCCATTGTTGTTCGGCGTATAGGCCGTGCTGCTGGTTGTGCCGGAGCCGCCGCCGCCGCCGCCGCCATCGCCGAATGATGCCCCCGCAGTGCCCGCGGTCCCTTGCATGCTGGCATGGCCGCCGGTGCCGCCGAGGCCGCCCGCGCCGCCGCCGCCGGTGGCGCCGCCATTATTGGCTGCGCCACCGGCGCCGCCATTGCCGCCATTGACTGGATCTGCCGCCGCGTTCTGTGCCACGCCGCCATTGCCGCCCGCACCGCCGGTCGCCGCATTGCCGCTGAAGCTGACTTCGGCGATCGTGACGATGGCGCCGCTGCCGACCAGAAGGCCTCCGCCCGCACCGAGGCCGCCGCCCCCGCCGCCGCCCGAGCCATACGCGAGCCCGCCGCTGTAATAGCCGTTATACCCGTTCTCGCCTTTGCCGCCGCGCGCGGCGGTGTTGGTGATCGCGAGATTGGAGATGTTGACGGTCGGCGCATTGGCGCCATTGACCTGAATGCCTTGAAAGGCCGCCGCACCATCGATCGCCTGGTTGTTGCCGGTGATGTTCACCGTGACATTGGCGTTGCTCGCCTGCAGCTGGGCGAGCGAACTCGTCAGCGTAAAGCCATTGGTGATGTTGATCGTGGTCGTGGAGCCGGCGCCCGCCGCGGCCACGGCCGCCACGGCCGCGTTCCAGTCGCTCTGGTTCGCGACATCGATCGCCAATGCCGGCGTTGCCGCCAGGGCTCCGAGCATGGCGAGCGCCGATACGCTGGCCAACCAGGCCCGCCGTATGCCGGAATGGTGGTGTTCGCGGCCCGTAGACATGCCCGAGTTCGCGCTTACTGCAGGCGCCTGGCGCGCAGTCGATGCCCAGAAATTCATGCTGCGCCCCCCAAAGGCACCGTCCAACGCGATTCGTCCGCTGGCCCCGTCGTCACCGAGCAAAGGACCAAAAAACGAATGGTGAATAGCCATTGTTGACGAGAACTATCCGCGGGAATACGGAAGCTGAGCGCAGATACAAATCAGCAACACTTACCGTGAATGCTGACGTTTCGGCATCTTCACTGCACTTGTCTCAATGAGGCGGCGTTGCGTCGGAACCGATCCGTTTCGCTATCTTGGAGCGGCCGCCGTCTGCAACAACGACTGCTTGCTCGTCATCGCTCTGATCCACCACCCACGGGCGGACTGAAACAGCGCGCCGGGCCACCACGGCAGTGTCGATTATTCCGCGTGGGGTGACGGTCCCGCAGCTCTTCGACAAGGGAGCCAGGATGTTTCCGACACTGAAACGCTGTTCCCATCCKCCGCCGCGCGCTCGCCGCGCCGAACGGATCGCCGTTCAGGCCTTGGCTGCGTCGGTCGCGAGGTAGTCAAACACGACCTCGCCGAGGCCCAGCGTCAGGTCGGCAATGTAGTGGCTCGCCGAGACCACTTCGTGGACGGGCAACCGCGCCACGTCACACATCGCATGCTCGAAGAGCTGCAGCGCGGCCGGGCCGGACCAGGCCCCTTTCAACGTCACGTCCTCCATGTAGTAGCGCACCAGCTCGCAGATGCGCGGCGAACCGTCGACATGAGGGATGATCTTGATCATGAAGGCGGGCTTGGCCATGGCCTTGGCAAGCGGCGCCAGATCGAGTTCGCGATGCTTGTAGCCCATGGTGGCGGTCGCGCAGAGGACCGAGCCGTAATGCAGGGTGCCGACGAGCGTCTCCTGTTGATGCGTCAGCTTCGGCGTCGCGAGTTTCTTCGGGAAGCCCCAGATCTCGCGCCCGCCGGCAATGGGTGAATTGTCGTCGAGATACATGGCGTGGACATAGCCGCCTTCCTGGACCTCGCCCGACGCGGTGGTGAAGCGCACCGGGATGACCTGACCCGTCTCGGTATAGTCGCCGAAGCCGGTCGAATCCGGCATGCGGATGAACTCATAGGCCACGGTATCGCCGATGACCTCCAGCGGCTCGGGCACGAACGCGCGCAGCCGCTCGATATCCGTCCGGTAGTTGATGACGACGAATTCGCGATTGTAGAATTTGTAGGGCGGCTTCGGGTAGGCGGGATTGTTCAGTGGCATCGCGAAAGCATTGGCGCGCACATCGGCGATCTTCATGACGCTGTGTCCTCGTTGCTCGTTGCCTGAAGCCTGCTGCGACATGCTCGCAAGCCACTAACTGCGCTTTCGCATCGCCAGTTCAGCCAGATCGAAGGTGGCGACGCCATCGGGCGTCTCCGCGGGCCGAAGCACTTCGGGATAGCTCAGGGTGAAGCACGCGTCTTCGTAGCCCGATGCCCAATGCTCTTCCATGGTCGCGCGCGAAAACTCGTAGTCCTTGGAGGAGCCCTCATAGCTCTTGGAGCGGTAGATCAGGTGGACGATGTTGTGGATCTTGTCGTCGGCCTCGGCGATCAACGCGAGAACGTCAGGATCGGCGTTGGCCAATGCCGTTTTCGGAACGTATTCGATCAGATGCCGCAGCGCGCGTCGCAGGCTCTGGTTCTTCCGGAACTGGTCGGTCGCTGCACGTGTGCGGCTTGAGAAGCGGATATCCTTCAAGCGCGAATCCTGGCTGGCCAGATCCTTGGGAAACTCGCCCTTCGCGCTCCACAGGTCGACCTGAAATGCGAGCGTGTCCTGGCGAGGCCGGCTGTCCAGGACCCATTGCAGCGGAGTGTTGGAAACAAGTCCGCCATCCCAGTAGCTCTCGCCATCGATCTCCACCGCCGGGAAGCCCGGCGGCAAGGCCCCGCTGGCCATGACATGCTCGGCCGCGATGACATGGGTCGCCGTGTCGAAATAGGCGAAATTGCCCGTTCTCACATTCACGGCTCCTACGCTGAAGCGCATCGGACCGGCATTGATGCGATCGAAATCGACGAGCCGCTCCAGCGTCGCCTTGAGCGGGCTGACATCGTAGAAGCTCTCTGCAGCAGCACCGCTATCCGAGGACAGGAAGGGCGGGATCGGGCGCGGGCTGAAGAAGTCCGGCGCGCCGCCCATCAGCGTGGCGAAGGCGCGCGTCTGGTTGAGCCAGCCGTGAGCGAGATCGCCATTCCAGGGCATCGCTCCCAGCATGGACGAGAGCAAGGCGGGGAAACCCGGCAGAGGTGCAGTGATCGCCTCCCAGAAGGCGCGCAGCGCATCCACGCGCTTCCCCGGCGGATTACCGGCGATCAGGGCGGAATTGATCGCGCCGATCGAGATGCCCGCCACCCAATCAGGGTGCAGCTCGGCTTCGGCCAGGGCCTGGTAAACTCCGGCCTGATACGACCCGAGCGCTCCTCCTCCTTGCAGAAGCAGCGCGATACGCTCGAACGGTGGGCGTTTGGGCATACGGCGTACCTTGTTCATGGGGCGCAATGGCCAGGCATCTTGCATTGAACCGCTCTGCGATTGGTTCAGATTTTCATGCGGGTTGATGCGATTCAAGAGCTGCTGATCGGGGCGAACGGGCCTCGGCAGTTCTCCCGGCTGGGGACAGCACCAGTCCGATGGGATCGGGCTTTTCGCTCGCTCAGGACAGCTCCTTCACGCCGGCTGGCGTTTCGATCAGCGCACGATAGCGCAGATCATCGCCTGGTATGATGACAGGCGGACGGTCGATCCCGAGCGTCTCATAGAGCGTCGAGAGGGTGGCCGCGTCACGGTGTGCGAGCGTGAATGAGCGCAGCCGTGCACCCAGATCCGCAATCGCAGCCATCGCGCGCGGCTTGCCCCGCCTGTCGATGAGGGAAGGGGCTGCTCCGCCAAGGGGCAGGGCGCCGTCATCCGGGATCGCGAAGTCAAAGGAGGGGGCGGACCATGGCAGCGAGACCTTTCGCCCAAAGATGTCTTCGCGGCCTTGAAGGACAAGGTCGATGGTGTCGGTTCGCGCGACCCAGCCGCGCAGGCGGCGCCCCGCATCCCAATCGGCTTTGACGGCGATGCGATCGTCGAGGCCGAACCAGCGTGCGCGGCCAGGCCCTTGCGCATCGGGGTCGAGCGCGACGATTTCCAGATAGACGGTCCCGCCGAGCTGCAGCAGGTGATTATAGGTGCCCATATAGCCATGGCGCTGCCCGAAAGGGACATCGAGATCGAGGCAGGATCGAACATGGGCGACGCCTTCGACCAGCGTCGGCGCAATCACGGTGAGATGGTCGAGCGTCAGCATGTCCTGGCCAGCGGGCAAGGGGGTGGGGTTTCGTTCACGATTGTTCGGAACGCGGTCAAATCCGGAAACCGGGAATGCCGGCTGACGATGTATTTGGGGTGGTTCCCGCTCATGGATTCGAACCACAATTCCCTGAGCCAAAATCAGGTGTCCTGCCGTTAGACGAAGCGGGATCGTCTAACCCTGTTGTCGCCCGGTACTATGCGCGGAGAAATACACCAAGCGTCCTCGGTCCGGTCTGAATACAAAGTGTTGCATGGCTCGCGGCTGCACATCAACGGCAATTGGCGTTGCGATGCTGACCTCGGCCAGCGAAGGGATCGAGAGAGTGAGGAGACGCCATGTCTGCCGATCTGCGGATCGAGAAATTCGTCGCGCTTTGGCCGGTTTCGCCATTCCGGCAGGACGCTCAACACGCCTGGCAGATCACCCAGAGGGCCGCGGAACTGGTCGGAGCGGCGCTCAGCGCTCTTAATGACGATTACAGGCGTGAAGGCGATATCGCGGTGCACCGGACCGCGACGATCGAGAGCGGGGCTGTCCTGAAGGGGCCCGCGATCATCGGGCCGGGCTGCTTCCTGGCCGCCGGCGCCTATCTGCGTGGCGGCGTGTTCCTGGACGAGGGCTGCATCATCGGGCCCGGATGCGAGCTCAAGTCGAGCTTCCTGTTCCAGGGGGCCACGCTCGCGCATTTCAACTTCGTCGGCGACTCGATCCTGGGTGCGGACGTCAATCTCGAAGCGGGTGCGATCATCGCGAACCACCGTAACGAATGGGAGACGAAGGCTATTCGCTTCGTCTTTGGCGGAGGGGTCGTCGAGCCCGGCGTCGAGAAGTTCGGGGCGCTCGTCGGGGACCACGTGCGGGTCGGCGCGAACGCGGTCATCGCGCCCGGCGCGATCATCGGCCGGGGGACCAAAATCCCCCGGTTGACGCTTGTCGATCAGGCTCCCGGCCTCTGAGGGAGGGGCGGTCAAAGCCGGACGCTTGAGCCGCCGCCTTGTGCCCCTCGACCGAGCGGCGCTCGCAAGGGCTGCGCGGCGCAAAGGTCGCTTACGCCGCCCCGCCTTCGGCTGCGGGAAGCGCGGTCGGGCGTTGCGTTCCGTTGAGTAAGGCATGCACCGGATCATCGCCTGCGAAGCCGGCCTGGGCCAGTATCGCATCGACGATCGGCTTTTGCGCGCCATAGCTGAGGAGCTGGCTGCTGAGGTCCGCGATCGGGCCGCCATGTCCGGCCGATCCTGCGCCGCCAGCGCCCATGGCGCCGAGCAGGCCGCCCGCACTGAAGATCTTGATGTCGGAGATCTTCTCGATCGGCTTCATCACCTGCGCGAGAGCTTCGGGAATGACGGCGATGCGCTGCTTCGTCAGCTCGAAATCGACCATCTGCGGCGAGAGCGAATTGCGGGCTTCGTTGAGCGCACGCTCGCGCTTCGCCTCCGCCTCGCCGAGTTCGATGATGCCGCCCGCACGAACCTTGGCGGCCTCGGCCTCGGCCTGTGCCTTGGTCAGCATGGCCGCAGCGAGATTCTCGGCGGCCTCGCGTTCGGCCTCGGCCTTGACCGTGATACCGGTTGCGGCCTGCTCGGCATCCTTGCGAGCGTCGATGACGGCGATCTTCTTGGCGCGTTCGGCGACCTCGACGGCGCGCGCGGTCGCGACCTGCTCCTCGGCGGTGACGGCTGCCGCCTTGGCTTCCTCCGCCTTGGCCTTGGCCTGTGACTCGGCTTCGCTCTTCTGTGCAACGGCGATGGCGGCGTCGATCCTGGCTGTCTCGGTGATGCGCGTCGCTTCGGCCGCGCTTTCGGCGATGCCGCGCTCGGCCGTGATGCGGGCGGTCTCCTTGGCCTGGCGCGCCTCTGCCTCGTTCTTGGCGACGCCACGTTCGGTCTCGAGCCGGGCCGTCTCCTCGGCCAGGCGTGCGGCCTGCTCCGCACGGGCCTGTTCCGCGCGCGTCTCTGCCGTCTTGTTGACGATGTCGCGCTGCTGGTTGAGTTCGGCGTCGCGTTGCTCGCGCTCGATCGTCAGGCGCTGCAGCGTTGCCTCACGGTCCTTCGTCGCGATGGCCACCTCGTTCTCGCGCACGATCTCGTTGCGTTCGCGGCGCCGCTCCTCGGTGACGCGGGTCAGCGCGGTCAAACCCTCGGCGTCGAAAGTGTTGTTGGGGTTGAAATGCTTGATGTCGGTCTGGTCGAGCCGCGTGAGCGAGACGGATTCAAGCTCGAGGCCGTTGGATTGCAGGTCGGCCGCGACGGCATCCTGCACCGCCTTCACGAAGTCAGAGCGCTTTTCCTGCAGGTCCTTCAGGCTCATGGTCGCGGCAACCGAGCGCAGCCCGTCGACGAACTTGGCTTCCACGAGGGTCTTCAGCAGGTCGGCATTGTTGGTGCGGTCGCCCAGCGTCTGCGCCGCCAGGGAGATATTGTCCGCATCCGGTTTCACCCGCACGTAGAACTCGGCGGTAATGTCGGCGCGCATGCGATCGGCCGTGATCAGCGACTCGCCTTCGCTGCGGTGAACTTCAAGGCGCAACGTGCTGAGCTGCACCCAGGAATAGGAATGGAAGATCGGCAGGATCACGGATCCGCCGTCGAGGACGACCCGCTTGCCACCTAGGCCGGTACGGACATAGGCCTTGTCCCGGGTCGAGCGCGTATAGAGCGCCGCCATGACCACGCCGATGCCGATGATGAGCACAATCGCCGTTCCGGCAATCGTGAGGACGGAAACATAGTCCATGAACGTATTTCCCCTTACCYAGCTTCAGGTCTGCGCGCCGAGCTCATCCGGCGCAGGAATGGCCTCGAACAACCCATTGGAACCATCGACCACCAGAACGCTCGCCCCTTGCGGGATGAGGTGGCCTGCGGCGGCCTTTGCCCGCAGGACGTGGATGTTGCCGTGCAGGTCCCTCACGCGGACCCGTCCCGGCTTGCCCTGGTCGAGTGGGCCGAGCGTCACCGTGCCGGTCAGCCCGATCAGGTCGGACTGGCTGATGGCGTTGGATTCATCGCCCGGGATAATCCGCGCCGTCCAACGCGACAGCGCACGTGTCATCGGCAGCGCCGCCATCACGGCGAGCAGGCTCGCAAACAGTGTCGGCAGCGGCGAAAGAAGCGCCTGGGCCACGCCCTGAATGGCGAATCCGGCGATGGCGAACGAGGCCAGCCAGATCATGATCAGCACGAGCAGCGGCACGCCGCCCCGGTTGAGCCAAGACATCCAGGCATCGAGCGGGCCGTGCTCGCTATGGACGCCGTGATGGGAGAGCCCGTCATTCACCAGCGACGAGATCGACATCCCCACGACCATCGCGAGGATCTCGATGGCGACGATGCCGACGAGGATCAGCGCAGCGATCGTGAAGGGATAGAGGCCCGGCGCAGTCAGTGCGCTCATGAACCGCTGTGCCCTTTATAGCGGGCCAGCCGCTCCTGGATTGCCCTCTCGCGTTGCAGGCGGGCCAGTTCCTCGACCTCGGAGGCACCTGTCTCCGGCCGCCCGGAGACACCGGTGACGCGCTCGATCGCGTTCAGCGATTGGGCCAGCCGGTTGTCATTGCGGACCGAGGCACTCACGCCCTGGCTCGCATCCTCCGCGCCTTTGCTCTTCTTCAGGGCGGCGAGCCGGGCAACGGCATCCTGCCGGGCGGAGTTGACAGCCTGGAGGGCCTTGCCCGCCTCCTCGATCTTGCCGGCAGCCTCGGCCAGCGCCGTCTCCAGCGCCGAGCGCTGTGCCTCCAGGTCGATCTGCAGGCCGATGACGGGTGTGACCAGATCCTCGCGCCCGCTGGCCAGGCCGACTTCGATCTTCCCTGCGAGATCCTCGATCTCGTCGTTGATCTCGGCGATCTTCGCCTTGAGGCGGTGCTCTTCGGCGCGTGCCTTGCCGGCGCCCGCCCGCGCATCCTCCGCGACCGCGTCGATCTCCCTGATCGACTGCTCGACGGTGACGATGGCGTTGGCGCCTTCAAGGGCATCGACGGTGCCGTGGGCGGCGCCTGCGATGATACGCCCGATGCGCGATAAAATTCCTTCGGTGGCCATGACGGTCTCCTTCGGTGTGATGGCAGCAGCGATGCCGACGAGGATGAGAGACTCGTCATCCCGCAGCACCAGCCGTGCTTCGGCGTGATCCGACCAACCCGGTACGTAGCCGGCAACAGAATAGGGAATGAGCCTGCGCCCCTCGATGGTGGAGAGGCTCAGATGTGTGGGGGTCTTGATGGCATAGAGCCGCCCATCCAGCGGCAGGTCGGCGACGACGGTTCCACTGGTTCGGCCGGCGTGATCCCGCAGGCCGAGCGTCACCAGCCGCGCCGGTAACCGCGTCTGTTCGCGGATGGTGGCGTAAGCCTGCTCGTGCAAGGCGACGAGATTCGCACTGGCGCCGCGATCCCGTTCGATCTCGTCGAGAATGCGCATCATCTCGGCATAATCCGCGAGCGTTGCGCGGATCGCGCGCATGTCGTC
>NZ_JBFTRC010000132.1:0-32106 GCF_056399325.1 Allobosea sp. 01N443 | reverse complement strand
CAAATACACCTTCCTCGTCACCATGACGATCATGGGCCTCGCGACCTTCCTCGTCGGCGTCCTGCCTGGCTATGCCACGATCGGCATCGCGGCCCCGATCGCCTTTATCATCTGTCGCCTGCTACAGGGCCTGGCGCTCGGCGGCGAGTATGGCGGCGCCGCGACCTATGTCGCCGAACACGCCCCGCAGGGCCGTCGCGGTTTTTACACGAGCTGGATTCAGATCACCGCAACCTTCGGCCTCTTCCTGGCGCTGGCGGTCATCCTGGGGCTGCGCTTCAGCATGTCGACCGAATCTTTCAACGCTTGGGGATGGCGTGTGCCGTTCCTGCTTTCGATCATCCTGCTCGGCTTCTCCATCTGGATCCGGTTGCAGCTCGCTGAATCGCCGGCTTTCCAACGCATGAAGGAAGAAGGCAGCCAGTCAAAGGCCCCGCTCACCGAGGCGTTCGGCACCTGGTCCAACGCCAGGATCGCGATCATCGCGCTCCTCGGCGGTACGGCGGGCCAGGCCGTCGTCTGGTATGCTGGGCAATTTTATGCGCTCATCTTCCTGACGCAGACGCTGAAGGTCGACGCGACCACGACCTACCTGATCCTGGCCTTGGCGCTTTTGCTCGGCACACCCTTCTTCGTCTTCTTCGGCAGCCTATCGGACAAGATCGGCCGCAAGCCGGTCCTGCTGGCTGGATTGCTGGTCGCGGCGCTGAGCTATTTCCCGCTCTTCACCAAGATCGCTACCGTCGCCAATCCGAAGCTGGTGACCGCGACGGAGAGTGTGAAGATCGACATCACCGCCGATCCCGCAACCTGCGGCTCGCTGTTCGACCCGGTCGGCGTGCGCGTCTTCACTGCGCCCTGCGACCTCGTCCGGCGCACGCTCGCGTCGACCTCGATGCACTATGATCTGAAGCCCGGCGCGGCCGGCGCACCGGTCGCCGTCAAGGTGAATGGGACCGATGTCGCCAATCCCGGCGAGAAGGCAGGCGCCGCGGTCGTCGATGCGGCTTACGCCGCCGGATACCCCAAGGCCGGCGATGCATCGATCCTGAAGGTTCAGTCGCTGGGAGCCCTGTTCGCGGATAGCCGGGCACTGACTCTTGTCGGCCTGCTGTTCCTCCTCGTTATCTTCGTGACGATGGTCTACGGGCCAATCGCCGCGCTGCTCGTCGAGCTCTTCCCGACACGCATTCGGTATACGGGCATGTCGCTGCCCTACCACATCGGCAATGGCTGGTTCGGCGGCTTCCTGCCCCCCACCGCCTTCGCCATCGTGGTGGCCACCGGCAACATCTTCTCGGGCCTCTGGTATCCGATCATCATCGCGATGATGACCTTCATCATCGGCCTGATCTTCCTGCCGGAGACCAAGGATCGCGACATCTACAAGATGTAGCGGCCACCAACTCGGGCTTTGCGCCACGTATGGAAGCCCCGCCTCGCCAGGCGGGGCTTTTCGACGGTCATTGGGCGAACCCGGCTTCACTGACGCCGTGCGAGTGATCTCCAAGCCCGGGCCGGGCGCACGGGCTGCGGCGGATGTCAGGCCCGATCGCCGCTACCATGTCACGCGCAGCCCGACATTGCCGCCGAAGCCCCGGCTGTGGTTCGAATCGGCATTCGTCAGATAGCTCGCCTCGGCGTAGAGGCTGATGGCTTGCGTGACCTGCGCGGTGACGCCGCCGCCGATTTCGAATGCGGTCGCGCCGCGTTGTGTCGTGACGAGGTTGGTGTCGAACAGCGTCTTGTCGTTGCCGCCGAAGCTGCGCCAGAGATTGGCGGTGAGATAGGGTCTGATCTCGGTCGTGCCCCAGAGCAGGCTGCCGCGCAGTCGCGCGCCGATCCTGCCCGTCAGCGCGTCGCTGCTGTCCTGGCTGATCGCGGAAAACAGATCCCGGGTCTGATCGAACGATGTGCGTTGCCAGATGAGCTGGCCCTGCGGCTCCAGGATAAGGCCGCCGCCAAGCGCGATCGGGTAGCCCGCCTCGACCGAGCCGGTGAAGACCGTGCCATCGGCGTCCGACCGGATGCCGCGGTCGGAACGGGGCGTGCCATTGAGCCAGCTGTTCATCAGGACGGTGTCGAGATACCAGCCGGCCGGTCCGACATGGGTCCAGTAGGCGCCGACGCTGTAKGAATCGAGCCCGAGCTTGCCGGTGGAGGCGCGCAGCTGCCCAAGGGCGAAGCCGCGGACATCGCCCTCGGCCCGTCCATAGCCGAAGAAGGCGCCGAAACGGTCGCGATGGCCGCTTTGCCAGTCGACGCCGTAAAGATCGAGGCCGGTCTGCAGGCCGATGATGCTGCCCTTGAACTCCGGACTGACATCGCCCGAGAAGCGCTGCTCGCGATGCTGGCCGAAGACGCGTCCCCAGCCGGCAGAGGCGATGCCGGTTCCCCGCAGCAGGTCCTGGTCGCCCTGGCGCTCGTGGAAGGTGCCGAGCGTACCGAGCGCCAGCATGCGCGGTCGCGGGCGTGATCGCGTTGGTCGCGACTTCCGGACGATAGAGCGCAACCACCGGCCCGTCCGGGCTTGCAATCGTCGGCGCGCCCGGCGACGGCGCCAGGATGGCATTCTCGGCGCCTGCAGCCAGTTGTGGCTGCGGCACCACGGTTGTCGGTGGGGGCAGGGTGGAGCGGAGATACCAGTTCTGCTCGGTGCCGGCCGCGATGCCGCCGCGATAGAGCGCGTATTCGAAGGCGCCGGCCGCGATCGGCCCGGCCTGGCTGAAGGCTCCAGCTGCAGTCGTGCCGCCGTTCAGGGTGTCGACCACCTTGATGCCGCTGCCGAATGTCGGAGCGCCGGTTCCGCCGAGGTTGAGGATCGTGATTCGGGTCTGCCCGCTCGCCGAGCCGCCGGAGATGATCAACTGGTCCGATGGCGAGGCGCTGTCTCCCAGCACCGTCTGCAACCGCATCCGCGCATTCTGGCCGGCATAATTCCCGATGATCGTGAGGCTGTCGCTTGCGGCGGCCGGGCCGTTGGTCAGATCGATCGTGCCGGCATTGGTGACCGTCACCAGCTGGCCCGGCGTGAAGGGCGCGATCGCATGCACTCCATTCCCGGCGAAGACAGTGCTGGTCGCATCGATCGACAGCGTGCCCGTCCCGGTTCCGGCGTCGCCGAGCGTCAGTGTGCTGGCAAAAGTCAGCTGCGAGTTGTTGGTGAGCTCGAACAGCTCCCAGTTGATCAAACGCGCGACGCCGGTGGCGCTCGTATTGTTCCAGGTCAGCCGATCGATGCCGGGGCCGCCATCGATGATGGCCGTCGGGACGATATTCGCAGCCGTCAGGCCGGTGAAGACGGCCACGTCGTTGCCCGCGCCGAGCCGGAAGCCGGTTTCGAGCACGCCGCCGCCGGTCCAGTTCACCGTGTCGGCTCCGGTGCCGCTGAGCAGGAAACCGCCGACGCTGCCCCCGGAGATGGTGAAGACGTTGTCGCCATTGCCGAAATTGACGAAGCCGCCGATGCGCCCGCCGGACAGGTTGAGCGTGTCGTTGTTCTGGGCCGCCAGAACGTTGGTGACGATCAACCCGCCAGACATGGTCAGCACATTGTTGGCGAGCGTCATGTCGATCGAGCCGATCTGGCCGCCGGTGACCGTGACGAAGTCGCCTTCGTTCAGCCCACCGGTGATGACGCCGCCGGACACCGTCGCGAAATCGAGTTCGCCGCCCTGGTTGACGTTGCTGTTGATCGTGCCGCCGGCCATCACGAAGCGGTCGACGCCATCGCCGAGGCCGCTGCCCTGGTCGACGGTGCCGTTCACCAGGCCGCCGCGCATGATGAAGGTATCGGCTCCGTTGCCCTGGCTGACATTGCCATTGATGGTGCCGGAATTGTCGATGATGAGCGGCGCGTTCCCCGTGCTGACGATATCGCCGTTGATCGTGCCCGTGGCGAGGTTGTTGACGGTATTGAGCCCGTTGCCGGCAAAGGTGATTGCGGGGCCGGTTCCGCCATGGATCTGCGCGGCCGCGCCGCCGACGCCATTATTGATGGTGATGGTCTGAGCCGCGCTGGAGGCGCCGGTGCCGGCCGCGATCCCGTTGGTCGATCCGCGAACGATGCCGCTATTGTCAAACACCAGCGCGCGCGCCGACGCGCCGGCGGCAAAACTCTGGTTCACGCCGATGCCTGCGCCGCCTCCCGTCGCAGTCCCGGCAATCGTCGCACCAGCGGCATTGGCGATCCGGATGGTGAGCCCGCGTTGCCTTGCAAGAAGGACATGCCGAGCGCATTGCCGGCTCCGGCATTCGTCGCGGAGATGATGCCGAGATTGGTGAGAACGCTCGTCCCGGCCCCGGTCCCGGACGAGAAGGCCACGCCGGTGAGGGGGGTGGCAGCGCTTCCGGATGCGATGATCGAGCCGTTATTGTTGAGCAGGTTCCCGGCCGTGTTCAGCCCGAAGGTGACAGCCTGACCGGTCGCTGGTGCCTGCTGGACGGTTGCGCCCGGCGCGACCGTGATGGTGACGGGCGTGTTGRCCGGCGCCGCAAAACCATCGGCGTCCGTACCCGAGCAGGTCACGATCGCCCCGGCTCCGGGCGGATCGGGTACGCACTGTGCCTGCGCGGGCAGGGACGCGAAGAACCCGATGAGACCGGAAGCAAGGGCGGAAACAGGGCCGTGAGCGGAATGTCGCCTTGCTCCGGTCGCTCGAAGCCATCGCCCCATATGCACGGCCCGCTTGTAGCCGAGTCAGGGCATGATGAAGTTGGTTGAGCATCTAGTCGACCGGAAAAGCGACTGAGCAGCCGCCCGGTCCCCGTATCCTGTCAATACCTGCCAGGCGGAAGCTCCGGGTTCCTTCCGTTGAAGATGTCTGCTCTCAACCATTCCGGGCACAACCGAAGGGCCCCCGACTGCCGCCGCCGGTCGCAGACCTGTGCACCGAGCAGAAGCACACGCCAGAACCGGTCCGTGGCAACGCCGGCCATCATGAACGACAGGACCGCCAGCATCCGGTGCCCTTCGGCGAGCGGCGAGGCCCATGGCGCGCCCGTGAGCCAGATGAGGCCGGCAAAGCTGGCGCTGAAGCTTGCGCAGAATAACAGTGCGTAGAGCAGCAGGGACCCAAGAACGCTCTTGAAGGTCACGCGCCCTCAAGTCCCGGCGATTATGTCCCCGATCGATTCGTGCAGTTCATGAAGGCCATATGCGCGGGCGTGCGCCGGGGCGCTGCGTTCCATTTGATCTTGCCCGGGCGATGCGGATCGGCAGTTATCGAGCCACCATTGTTGAGAGCACAGTTGCAGGCGCGCATATTCTTCATGCCCCTGCATTCCGGCCTCGTCCCGCCTGACTGCGCCGACGCAGTCGAGGCCAACCCCAGCATGCCCAAGAGCACGCTGCTCACGACGATAGTCATCTTCACGGCAATCTCCCCACAGCCTGACGCAGCGTTTCACGCCGTCTTTCATGAGTCCACGGGGCAGCACGACCTTGCTCTGCCCTCGGCAGGTCCAGAGGCTCCGGGAAGGCGTTGCCTGCGTCGGTCGCCCAAGGATCGTCGACGGGCTTGATCGCGTCCGTCCCGGCGGATACGGCAACGCGTCCGGTCGGGAAGGGCAGTCGAGCCCTCCGCGGCAGCGCGGCCCCGCACTTCGCTGTGGAATGAATGATGAGCTTCACGATCCTGGCTTTCGGCGACAGCCTCACCTGGGGCTCGGACCACCTGCACGGCGGCCGCCATGCGTTCGAGGACCGATGGCCGAATGTGCTCGCGGCCGGGCTAGGGTCCGCGGCAACCGTCGTGACTGAGGGGCTGGGCGGACGAACCAGCTGTTTCGACGATCACATGTCGCCGTCTGACCGAAATGGCGCGCGGATCCTGCCGACGCTGCTCGGCAGCCATTATCCGCTCGATCTGCTCATCATCATGCTGGGCGCCAATGATCTCAAGCCGCATATCTGCGGGCGGGCCGCGGGGGCTGCCGCGGGAATCGACCGGCTCATCGAGATCGCACAGAGCTTTCCCTATGGCTGGGGCGCCGCAGCGCCCAAGATCCTGGTGGTGTCGCCGCCGATCTTCGCTGCCTCGCGCGCACCGGACGGGTTGCCCGTCGGCGGGCGCGATATCGCGGAATCCCGGCGCCTGGCACCGGAATATGACGCCGTTGCCCGACGCCGCGGCTGCAGCTTCTTCGACGCCGCCTCGGTTGCCAAGGCTTCGGTCATCGACGGCGTGCACCTGGACGCAGAGAACACCCGCAATATCGGCCAGGCGCTTGTGCCGGTCGTCGTTGCGATGATCTGACCCTCCGTGGGTGCCGCGGCTTTCCCGGAAGCCGCGACCCGGTCCTCGGGGCGGCTCTTTAGGCTCGCATCCGGCATCGGTTGACCGCGCCATGCCGCCCTCTGACGACATGGTTCTCGTGCCGCACTGACGGCCGCGCCTCATTCCCAGGAGCTGGCCGAACAGGCTGCACGGCCTGACTTCCTGGGTTCTGCTAACTTCTTCCGGACAAAAAACACTTACTGCGGGGCGGGCAGGATCATACTCCCGGTGATCTCCAGATGGCGCCTCATCAGTACGGCGGCCAGTTCCGCATCTCCTGCCTCCAGCCGCGTCAGGATCTCCATGTGCTCGCTGTGGTTGGCCCGCACGCGATCAAAGCCGTGCTTCCAGTTATAGATCGAGAAACGCCGCAGCCGGTTCTGGCGCCGCATGGCCTCGAGGAAGAAGCGGTTGCCGGAGGCCTCGGCCAGGCCCTCGTGAAATGCCGCGTTCATCTCGAAGAAGGCGACGCTGGAGGATTCGCTCCAGGGCAGGGACAGGCTTTCATCGTGCTGGCGCCGCATCTCTTCGGCAAAGCCGGGCAGGAGCGCAAATCCAGGCTCGAGAAGCGCGGCCGGCTCGATGATCAGCCTGAACCGGTAGCTCTCCCGGCGTAGTTCTGCGCTCCAGCGCGTCAGGAACCGCCAGCCATAACCCGGTTTGCGCTCCACCATCTTCAGATCGGCAAGCAGGTCGAGCGCCCTGCGGACCGTGGGGCGCACGGCATCGTAGCGCTGCATCAGCTCCGTTTCCGAGATGTCGTCGCCAAGCCTGCCATTGTCCCGGTCGGCGGCGATACGCACCAGCAGGTCGTCATCGCCGGAGCGTTCGCCGGATGCGGTCGCTTCCGCCGGCAAGGCGGCAAGCAACTCGACGCCGCGCTGCGGCCGCCGGATGACGAGCCCGCGCGTGGCCAGCAGATCAAGCGCGGCGCGCACCGGCGAGCGGGAGACGTTCAGGCGCTCGGCCAGGGTCTTCTCGTTCAGGCGGTCGCCCGGAGCGACGCCGTCGGCGCGGGCGAGATCCATGATGCGCCCGGCGAGCTCTTCCTGGAGGCGCGTGGGCTGGCGGCCGGTTTCAGTGTCCATAATGGTCATTGTATCACAAAAAACATTCTGATACGTCTCGTCAAGGCTGCGGCGGGCCCGGGCAGCCCTTGAAGGGGAGAGCTTAGCAACAATGCCGTTTTCCTCGCACTGCCCGCCGCATGAAATCGCCGGCCCGTCGCGGCAGCGCGGCCGCCCATACGGCGGGGGCACGCCGGATCGCAGCGGGCAGGGCGCCGGCCACCCGGCGATCCGGATGCCAGCCATTGGCGTCGCAGGGCGCCTGATCCGCGCGCCGAGCATTCCGGCCAGGCCGCGCATCGCGGTCTGTTCGCCGGAAACGAGGATGGAAGTGCCGCGCGCAACCGTCGGCGTCCCGAGTGAGACGGCACGATCGGCGGCCTTGAATCGATCATGCCCATGGGCCGCGGAGCGATGGCCCCGTGGAGCTGAAGCCAACTCAAGAAACGAGGGGATCAAGATGAGACTGCCCACGCTGCTGGTACTGTCCTCCGGCCTCGTGGCCGGCATCGCGAATGCCCAGGAGGCGCAGCCGCTCCGCCTTCGCCTCAACGCCGATATCCGTTCGCTCGATCCGGGCGTCAATCGCGATGCCAATACCGACGCGGTCCAGAACCATCTCTTCGAAGGGCTGGTCGCCTTCAGGGAGGATGCGAGCGTCGGTCCGCTCCTGGCGAAATCGATCAGCGTCTCCGAGGACGGCAGGACCTATACCTTCGTGCTGCGGGACGATCTCCACTTCAGCAATGGCGAGCTGGTCGGCAGCGACGACGTGCTGTTCGCCTGGAAGCGCTACACCGATCCCGCCACCGGCTGGCGCTGCCTCTCCGAGGTCGATGGGCGCGGCGCCGTGAAGGTGACGGATGTCGTCGCCAAGGACGCCAGAACCGTCACATTCACGCTTGCAAAACCCTCCGCGCTCTTCCTCGGGACCCTGGCCCGTCCCGATTGCGGCGGCACCGGCATCTACCACAGGAGCTCGCTCGGCCCCGATGGCAAATGGCTTGCGCCTGTCACGACGGCACCCTTCAAGCTCGGCGAATGGCGGCGCGGCCAGTTCATCGATCTGGTCCGCAACGACAGATATTCCGCCTTGCCGGGGGCGCGGGACGGCCTCACCGGCAACAAGTCCACCACGCTCCAAAAGCTGCGCTTCGCCATCATCCCGGATGAGTCGACGGCGAAGGCAGCCCTGCTGGCGGGCAATATCGACGTCAATTTCGATGTCCAGAACGCCGATCTGGCCGAGTACAAGGCCAATAAGGACGTCACCCTGGACTCGGCATCGGTGATGAATGTCAACGACATCCTGATTCAGACCAAGGATCCGCTGCTGTCCGATGTCCGCATCCGACGCGCCTTGCAGCTCGCCCTCGACCTGCCCGTCCTGGTCGACCAGGTCAGCGAGGGAACGGCCAAGCCMAACAACTCACCGATCCCGCCGGCGAGCGCCTATCACCGGAAGCTCCAAGCGCAGCCGATCGCGCGCGATCTCGCCACCGCCAGGAAACTTCTGGCGGAGGCGGGCTACAAGGGGCAGCCGATCAGGATGATCACCAACAAGCGCTACCAGAGCATGTTCGACCAGGCGGTGATCGCGCAGGCCATGGCCAGGGAGGCCGGAATCACGATCGATCTCGACGTGCTGGAATGGGGCGCGCAGCAGGACCGCTATCTCGCGGGGTCCTATCAATTGATGTCGCACGGCTTTTCCGCGCGGCTCGACCCGTCGCTGTCCTTCGAGATGTTCACCGGTTCCAAGGCGGAGCAGCCCCGCAAGGCCTGGGACAACCCCGAGGCGCAAAAGCTCCTTGCTCAAAGCATGGAGGTCGCCGACCCGGCGCAGCGTCAGGCGATCATCGACAGGCTCGAGGTGATGTTTCGCGAGGATGTTCCGATGATCGTGCTCTACTCGGAGGTCCGGACCAGCGCTGCCCGCTCCTATGTCTCCGGGTACAGGAGCTGGGCCATGGGGCAACCGCGAGCCTGGGGTGTCTCCATCGCCAGGTAGCCCATGCCGGGCACCGCCATGATGGCCGACAGGCCGGCGCCGGTGCCGAAGCTCATCCCCAAACTCTCTCGTCAGGCGCGGATGCCGGGCGCACCGCCCCTGACGCTCTTTCCGCTGAACAGGATTGGACCATGACTTTGACACGACTGCCGCGGGCGACGCCTTCATCGCGCGATGTCGACGCTGCCGGGATCACGCGCTTTCTCGACGCTGTGCAGCTCGCCGGCCTCGAACTGCACAGCTTCATGGTCTTCAAGGACGATGCCGTCGTTGCCGAGGCTTTCTGGAAGCCGTTCGGTCCCGACCGCCCGCATATGCAGCATTCCGCCACGAAGAGCTGGACGGCCGTCGCGGTCGGCTTCGTCCATGCCGATGGGCTGCTCGACCTCGACGACAAGGTCGTCGATTTCTTCCCCGAGCATCTGCCGGCCGAAATCAGCCCGAACCTCGCAGCGATGACGGTCAAGGACCTGCTGACCATGCGCACGGGCCACCGCACCGGCCTCTCCGGCGGCGAATGGCGCTACCTCACCGGAAGCTGGATCGAGGCGTTTCTGAACGAGCCGGTCGTCGAACGCCCCGGCACGCGCTTCGTCTACAGCAGCGGCTCCAGCTACATGCTGTCGGCCATCGTCACGAAGCTGACCGGGCAGACCGTCAGCGACTATCTGGAACCGCGCCTGTTCCGCCCGCTCGGCATGGGGGAGATCAGCTGGGATGTCTCGCCGGAAGGCATCGGCACCGGCGGGAACGGGCTGAGCTGCTCCGCTGAGGACATGATGAAGTTCTCCGTCCTGCATCTCCAGGACGGCATGTGGAACGGCCAGCAGGTGATCCCGGCCGATTGGGTCCGGGCGACACGGCACAATCATGTCGGCGAATTCGAGATGATGTCGTTCGACGGCAAGCGCTATCGCCCGGCCGATCCCGCTGGCGTGCCCGATATCCGCCCGGGCTATGGCTACCAGTGGTGGATGACGCCCCATGGCGGCACCCGCGCCGCCGGCGTCTTCGGGCAATATTACATCCTGTTGCCCGAGCAACGCGCCGCGATCACGATCACCGCGGCCCTTCCGCTGAGCGAGAAGCGGCTTCTGAGCACGGTCTGGGCGGAGCTGTTCCCGGCCCTGACGCAGCCGGGCTCCGCGGCAGCCGACGCGGCCCTTTCGTCACGCCTGGCGACGCTGGCGATGCCGGTCGAGGCGGGAGCGCTGCAGAGCCCTCGCGCGTCCGAGATCAGCGGCCGCACCATTCGCTTCGCGCCGAATGCCAACCACGTATCGGAAGCGTCGCTGAGCTTCGCGGCAGGGCACTGCGAATTCCGTCTCGTCGACCACCGCGGCACGCACAAGATCACGCTCGGCCTCGGGCATGGCATCGAAGGCCAGACGACGATGAGCGGGCAGGACCTGCATCACGCCTACCAGCCGGACCTCATGCGGGTGATCGCAAGCGGCGTCTGGCGCGACGAGGCGACCTTCGTCATGACGTGGCGCTATGTCGAGACCGTGTTCTGCGACACCGTCATCCTCCGCATCGARGGCGACACGATCGAGCTCGACCGCAGCGTCAACGTCAATGCCGGCCTGACGAAGCACCCGACGTTGAACGGTGCGCTGTCGCGGGCAGCAGCCTGAGACGAGCCCCCGGGGGCACCACCCGGGGGCGGATCGCGCGGCGATKAACACAACCCCACAGGTTCACGATGAAAATCCTCGTTCTTCCCGGTGACGGCATCGGACCCGAGATCACCACCGCCACCCTTGCGGTACTCGACGTTGCCGATGCGGCGCTGGCGCTCGGGCTCGATATCGAGACCCGCGAGATCGGCCTCGCCAGCCTGAGGGCGCAGGGCACGACCTTGCCGCAGGACGTCATGACCCGGATTCCCGAGGTCGACGGTGTCATCCTCGGCCCGGTTTCGCATTACGAATATCCGGCCCGCGACAAGGGCGGCATCAATCCCTCTGCCGAGCTGCGCGTCGTCTTCGAGCTCTTCGCCAATCTGCGCCCCTGCCGGTCGCGCGCGGGCCTGAGTATCCTGCGCAAGCCGATGGACCTGGTCATCGTGCGCGAGAACACCGAGGGATTCTACTCGGACCGCAACATGTTCGCCGGCGGCGGCGAGTTCATGCCCGATCCCGACATGGCGTTGTCCATCCGCAAGATCACGGCGAGATCCTCGGCCCGCATCGCGCGCGCCGCCTTCGAGCTGGCGCGTGGCCGCCGCCGCAAGGTCACCGCCGTCCACAAGGCCAATGTGGTCAAGCTGTCGGATGGCCTGTTCCTGAGCGAGGTCCGCAAGGTCGCGGAGGATTTTCCGGATGTGGAGCTGGAGGAACTGATCGTCGACGCGACGGCCGCGTTGCTCATCCGCTCGCCGGATCGCTTCGACGTGATCGTGACGACCAACATGTTCGGAGACATCCTCTCCGACGAGGCGTCCGAGCTGTCCGGCAGCCTCGGTCTCGGCGGCTCGATCAATACCGGCCATGACATCTGCGTCGCGCAGGCCCAGCACGGATCCGCGCCCGATATCGCAGGCCAGAACCTGGCGAACCCGACCTCCCTCATTCTCTCGGCTGCGATGCTGCTGGACTGGCGAGGCCGGCGCGACGCCAATGCCAAGCTGATCGCGGCCGCGGGCGCGATCGAACGCGCCGTTGATGTCGTCCTCGACGATCCAGCGACGCGCACCCGCGATATCGGCGGCACATTGGGCACGGATGCCTTCGCGGAGGCTGTGACCGCGGAATTGCGCCGGCAACTTTCGGGACGTGTCGCGGCCTGAAGCCGAACGCCGCTTGGATCGGGCCCGTCCGATCCTGAACCCAATTCATCAGGAGAGATCGCATGTCGACTAATCCGGATACGGCTCGCGCCAGGCCCGCCGTTCTTCGTCCGTCCGAGATCCCGGCGCGCCAGCGCGGCGGTGGGGCCAAAACGGTCCCGCTCGTCACGCGTCGCACGGGCTCGACCAGCTTCATCAATGGCATCACCATCTTCGAGCCGGGGGCTGCGATCCCGCTGCACAGCCACAATTGCGAAGAGAGCGTCATGCTGCTGGAAGGCGAGGCCATCGCCGAAATCGACGGTGTCGAGTACCCGATCGCGGCAGGCGACATCACCTTCATCCCCGCCGATCTGCCGCATCGGTTTCGCAACGTCTCGGCGACCGAGGGCATGAGGATCCTCTGGATCTATGCCTCGATCGACGCCACGCGAACGCTGGTCGAGACAGGCGATACGCGCTCGATCGACGATGAGCACCTGGCGCCCGTGGCAACCTGAGCAGGGAGCGTACCCAGCCGGCTGAAGGTGATCGGGACTGAGCCCTGAACCGAAGGGAGGGGGGCTGCCCCGGTCTTGGCAGAGGTTCCTGGAGGGCAATCGCTTATGTTGCGGCGATTGGAGATGCGGCACAATCTTCGCGCAGATGTGTCCCGCAAACAACGGAGGCTCAACTTTACGTTTGCCAGGTGTCGCGTGGTCTAGCGTCCCAGACTGAACTCTGTTCCACTGGCTGCAGGCGGTCTGGACTTCAGACAGAGCATCTCATGTCTGCACGGCGCGATGGCTGCGGGCGATTGGCACTGAGGTTCGCGCTCGCCATCTCAATCGGCTTGGCGAGTTCTTTCGCGGTCGCGCAGGAGGAACCTGGGAAAAGCACGGCCGATCTGGCCAAGGCGGCGCAGAACCCCGTTGCCGACATGATCAGCCTGCCCTTCCAGAACAACTTCAACTTCAATGTCGGGCCGCATAAGCAGCTGCAGAACGTGCTCAACATCCAGCCCGTGATCCCGATCACGCTGAATAAGGACTGGAACCTGATCACGCGCTGGATCACGCCGGTGATCGCGCAACCGGCCCTGACGGTGAATGGCGAGCGCGAGTTCGGCCTCGGCGACATCAACCCGAGCTTCTTCTTCTCGCCGAAGCAGCCGACGCACGGCATCATCTGGGGCATCGGCCCGACCTTCGTGTTCCCGACCGGCACCGACAAGACCCTGACCRSCGGCAAGTACTCGGCCGGCCCCGCCTTCGTCGCYCTGGCCATCGAAGGCCCCTGGGTCGTCGGCGTYCTCGTCAACAATGTCTGGTCCTTCGCGGGCAAGAGCAACCGCAGCGCGGTCAACGCGATGACGCTGCAGCCCTTCGTGAACTACAATTTCCACGGCGGCTGGTACCTGACCTCGTCCCCGATCATCACCGCCGACTGGGAGGCCGGCCATGGCGACCGCTGGACGGTGCCGGTCGGCGGCGGCTTCGGACGCGTCTTCAAGATCGGCCATCAGCCGGTCAACGCGCAGCTCGCAGCCTATTACAACGTCGCAAAGCCCAGCGGTGGCGCCGACTGGCAGCTCAGGGCCCAGCTCCAGTTCCTGTTCCCGAAATAGCTGCCGCCAGAAAGCCACGTCGCRCCTCCCGCCGCCGCCGGTTCGCGGCGGAGAAGTGAGTTCGCTCTGCTCTGCCGCGGGGCTCCGGATCGGACCCGCAACAGCGATGGGCCATGCACAGAACCCGGACATTGCGATAATGCCTCTGTCATCCACGACCACGAAGCGATACCGGACAAGCGGCGTCTCATTCGAATGAATGTCCTCCGCCGCCGCAGTTCGGGTTATCCCCGCAAACCTCTCACACTCCACGCTCAGCCATGCCTCGCTACGCGCTCGCCATCTTCGATTTCGACGGAACGCTGGCCGATAGCTTTCCATGGTTCTGTTCGGTGCTGAACGAGACCGCCCGGCGATTTGGCTTTCGCGAGGTCCTGGAGCAGGAGAGGGACGATCTGCGTGCCCTCGGTAGCCGCGAGATTGTGGCCCATCTCGGTGTTCCCCTGTGGAAGATCCCCGCGATCGCCGCGCATATGCGCCAGCTCAATGCGCAGAGCCAGGGCGAGGTTCGCCTCTTCGACGGTGTCGAACAGGCGCTCGCAAACCTCGCCCGTCACGGCATCAGGATCGCCGTCGTCAGCTCCAATGCGGAGGAGACGATCCGGCGAACGCTGGGCCGGGCTGCGGAGCATGTCAGCGCCTTCGACTGCGGCGCCTCGCTCTGGGGAAAGAGCGCCAAGTTCAAGGCTGTTGCGAAGCGGCTGGGCGTCCCCCGGGAGCGCGCGATCGCGATCGGCGATGAGCTCCGCGACATCGAGGCCGCCCGCAAGGCCGGGATGGCCTGCGKGGCGGTGACCTTCGGCTACAACGCCCCTGCCGCGTTGCTCGCCCAATGGCCGGATCTGGTGTTCACGGATTTCGCCGATCTGCAGGCGCAGCTCACCAGCGCCTGAGGCTCATGCCTCCCGTGAGAGGCAGGTCAACCCAGGCGATTCAAAGTCGCAGAATTCGCTAGCAACGCCTTGGTTTTGCGCCCAAAAATCGCCTGACGCGGAAGCGTCGCCGGCGCCTTTCGCCTGGAGCCGAGAGGGCGTGCGCGCCGAACCGGCACGCACGCTGCATCCGGTTCCTACGAGGCCGCAAGGCCAAGCGCGACCAGCCGGCTCAGGCGCTCGGAGAACGCCTTGGCATCGGTGGGGCGCTCGCCGTCGAGCACGCGGGCTGTATCGAGCAGGAGGTTTGCGACATCGCTGCGCACGGCCTCGTTCTGCACGCCGGCCAGTCCCTGGATCATCGCGTGCCGCGGATTGACCTCGAGGATCGGCTTGCTTGCGCGCTCGATGCGCCCGCCCGCGGTCAAGAGCCGCTCGAACTGGCGATCCGGCCCGTCTTCCGCCGCGACCAGGCAGACCGCGCTGTCGGTCAGCCGGTCGGAGGCCCTGACATCGGCGACCTCACCCGCGAGAATCTCCTTCATCGCCGCGAGCAAGGCCTGCACCGCCTCGCTCGTCTCGGCGGAGGGCGGCGTCGCATCGTCGAGCAGGGGGATCAGGCTGAGATCGGCTGCGCCCTGCGTCACCGACTTGAACGGCTTGCCCTCGAATTCCGGCGTAGATCCCCTCCTTGATGACCGCGCCGAAATTCTCCCAGATCTTGGCGAAGCTATCGCCGTCCTGTTCGGCGAGCTTCGACAACTCGGAGAGGACGCGGCTGGTCACGCCCTTCTTGATCGCGCTCAGCAGCGGGCTGTCCTGGATCATCTCGCGCGAGACGTTCAGCGGCAGATCGGCGGTGTCGACGATGCCGCGCACGAAGCGCAGATAGCGCGGCAGGAACTCCGCCTCGTCGGTGATGAAGACGCGCTTCACATAGAGCTTGATGCGGCCCTTGCGATCGGCGTCGAACAGGTCGAACGGACGCCCGCCCGGCACGAAGAGCAGCGCGGTGTATTCATGGCGGCCCTCGGCCCGGAAATGGACCGTCGTGGCGGGCTCGTCATATTGCGCGGCGACGCTGCGATAGAAATCCGTGTAGTCCTGCGCGCTGATCTCGTTCTTGGGCTTGGCCCACAGCGCCGCGCCGTCGGCCAGCGTGGTTGCCTCCGCGCCCGGCTTCTCGATCAGCGAGATCGGCACCGGCACATGGCCGGATTGTTCCCTGACGATGCGCTCCAGCGTCCAGCGCTCCGCATAGGATTTGGCATCCTCCATCAGATGCAGCGTCACGCGCGTACCGCGCAGAGGGGCATCATCCAGCCCAACGGGGGCGACGGTGAACTCGCCCTTGCCGTCCGACGACCAGAGCCAGGCCTCGTCGCTGCGGGCGCGGCGGCTGACGACCTCGACCTTGTMGGCGACCATGAAGGCTGAGTAGAAACCGACGCCAAACTGGCCGATGAGCTGTGCGCCTTCCTTGCCCTCGGCGGTCGCGATGCGCTCCATGAAGCCGCGCGTGCCGGAGCGGGCGATGGTGCCGAGCGCCTCGATCATCTCGTTGCGGCTCATGCCGATGCCGTTATCGGCAATGACGAGCGTGCCGGCCTCGGGATCGGCCGCGATCGTGATCGCGAGCTTGAGGTCGTCGCCGAGAAGCTCCGGCCGGGCGATGGCCTCGTAGCGCAGCTTCTCGCTGGCGTCGGCGGCGTTGGAAATCAGCTCCCGCAGGAAGACGTCCCGGTCCGAATAGACCGAGTGCACCATCATATGGAGCAGGCGGGAGACATCGGCTTCGAAGCTTCGGCTTTCGGCGGTCTGGGTTGTCATGGCTGCATGCTGTCTGGCTGGGGAACGCGGCCCATCAGATGGCTGGAATAGCCGGATCTTGCAAGACGGGGCAGGGGCCATCGACGTCAGGGGCGCCGGGCTCTCACTGACCCCTGGCCCGAAGTCGAGCCTGGCTCACGGGCAAGGACAGAGCTTCAGCAGCCGCCCGGGAGCGGCCGCTGAAGGTATTATTCGTCTGGATCAGACCAGATCGAAGCGATCGAGGTTCGTCACCTTGGTCCAGGCCGCAACGAAGTCCTTCACGAACTTCGCCTGCGCGTCCGAGCTGGCATAGACCTCCGCCAGCGCACGCAGCACCGAGTTCGACCCGAACACGAGATCGACGCGGGTGCCGGTCCATTTCGGCGCGCCGCTCTTGCGGTCGGTGCCCTCGAACACGTCCTTGGAGTCAGGCTTCGCCTTCCACTGCGTGCCCATGTCCAGCAGGTTGACGAAGAAGTCGTTCGTCAGCGCGCCGGGACGGTCGGTCAGGACGCCGTGGCTCGTGCCATCGACATTGATGTTGATCGCGCGCAGTCCACCGACCAGCACGGTCATCTCGGGTGCGGTCAGCGTCAGCAGCTGCGCCTTGTCGATCAGGGCCACCTCGGCCGGCACCTTGAGCGCCGCCTTCTGGTAGTTGCGGAAGCCGTCCGCCTGCGGCTCCATGACGTTGAAGGCATGGATGTCCGTCTGTCCCTGCGAGGCATCGGTGCGGCCCGGAGCGAACGGGACGGTGACATTCTGGCCGGCAGCCTTCGCCGCCTGCTCGACGCCGGCATTGCCCGCCAGCACGATCAGGTCGGCCAGCGAGACCTCCTTGCCGCCGGTCGCGGCCAGGTTGAACTCCGACTGGATGCCCTTGAGGACCTTGAGCACATTGGCGAGCTGCAGGGGCTGGTTGACCTCCCAGTCCTTCTGCGGCGCGAGGCGAACGCGCGCGCCGTTGGCGCCGCCGCGCTTGTCGCCGCCGCGGAAGGTGGAGGCCGAGGCCCAGGCGGTGCCGACGAGCTCGGAGACGCTCAGGCCCGAGGCCAGGACCTTGGCCTTCAGCGCAGCCGCATCCTCGTCATTGATCAGGGGATGCTCGACGGCCGGCACCGGATCCTGCCAGGTCAGCTCTTCCCGGGGCACTTCCGGTCCGAGATAGCGCGAACGCGGGCCGAGATCGCGATGGGTCAGCTTGAACCAGGCCCGGGCGAAGGCCTCCGCGAAGGCCTGCGGATTCTGCAGGAAGCGGCGCGATATCTTCTCGTAAGCGGGGTCGACGCGCAGCGACAGGTCGGTCGTCAGCATGGTCGGTTTGCGCTTCTTCGACGGATCATGGGCGTCGGGGATGACGTCCTCCGCGTCCTTCGCCTCCCATTGGATGGCGCCGCCGGGGCTGCGGGTCTGCACCCATTCGTATTTGAACAGGTTCTCGAAGAAGTGGTTGCTCCACTGCGCCGGCGTCTGCGTCCAGGTGACCTCGATGCCGCTGCCGACGGCATCCGCGCCAAAGCCGCTGCCATAATTGCTGGCCCAGCCCAGGCCCTGCGCCTCGAGGCCTGCGCCTTCGGGTTCCGGTCCCTTGTGGGATTCGGGCGCTGCGCCATGGGTCTTGCCGAAGGTATGGCCGCCGCCGATCAGCGCGACGGTCTCCTCGTCGTTCATCGCCATGCGGGCGAAGGTCTCACGGATGAAATGGGCCGCCGAGAGCGGGTCGCCATTGGCGCCGGGGCCTTCCGGGTTGACGTAGATCAGGCCCATTTCGGTGGCGCTGAGCGGAGCGTCGAACGCATCGAGCGGGCGATGCGTCAGCCAGGCGGTCTCGGCACCCCAGTTGACGTCGAGATCCGGCTCCCAGGTATCGGCGCGGCCGGCGGCGAAGCCGAAGGTGCGGAAGCCCATGGTCTCCAGCGCGACATTGCCGGTGAGGATCATCAGGTCGGCCCAGGAGATCCGCTGGCCGTATTTCTGCTTGATCGGCCAGAGCAGGCGGCGCGACTTGTCGATATTGACGTTGTCCGGCCAGCTGTTGAGCGGGGCGAAGCGCTGCTGGCCGCGGCCACCGCCGCCACGGCCGTCACTCAGGCGATAGGTGCCGGCGGCGTGCCAGGACATGCGGACGAATTGCGGGCCGTAATGGCCGAAATCGGCCGGCCACCAGTCCTGCGAGTCGGTCATCAGCTTGCGCAGATCGTTCTTCAGCTCTTCATAGTCGAGCTTGCTGAATTCCTGCCGGTAATCGAAGGCCTGGTCCAGCGGATCGGACTTGGACGAGTGCTGGTTCAGCAGGTCGACGCGCAGTTGGTTGGGCCACCAGTCGCGGCTCTGGGTGCCGCTGGTCCCGTGAGCGACCGGGCATTTCCCGGCTCCCCCCTCAGTCTTCGCATTCATGATTCTCTCCAATTCACGTTACGCTGATTGCGCGTTTCTCGATCACAGGCGGGTCGGTGCCGGGGCAGGCGATCCGCTTTCATGGCCTGCCTGGCAGGCCTGCCAGCCGGGCGGCTGGAAACAGGGACATCGACGGGTGCCGGCGGCTGGACTGGGCCAGGTCGGCCACGAGCGGAACGCCACCGGTCTTGATCATGCGGGGCGGTCTCGGCATTGCCTGCTCCTCATCGTCGCAAGGAGCCTCTTAGCAAAAGGGTTTCATTATATTAATTCCGATTTTCTGATTGCGTCGATAAGCTAAGATTATGACGAACCTGACACTGAAACAGCTGCGTTATTTCGAGGCGCTGGCCCGCCAGCGCCACTTCGGACGCGCGGCGGAGAGTTGCGCCATCTCCCAGCCGGCCCTGTCGATGCAGATCAAGGCCTTTGAGGAGGAACTCGGCGCCGAACTCTTCGAAAGGGACCGGCGCCAGGTCCGGCTGACGAGTTTCGGCGAAGAGATCGCGCTGCGCACCAAGGACATCCTGCGCTCGGTCGACGAGCTGGAGGACTATGCGCGCAGCTCGCGCGGCGGGCTCGTCGCCAGGCTGCGCATCGGTGTGATTCCCACGGTCGCGCCCTATCTGCTGCCCGGCCTGATCGCCGACCTGACCGGCCTCCATGACGGGCTGGACCTCCATGTCCGCGAGACGCTGACGCCGAAACTCGTGCAGGAGCTGAATGAAGGCCGGCTCGACATGGCGGTCGTGGCGCTGCCGGTTTCCGAGCCTTCGCTGACCGAGGCCGCGCTCTTCACGGAAAGCTTCGTCCTCGTCCGGTCACGCGAGGACGAGGGGAAGCCAGCCCCCAATCGCGAGGATCTCCACGAAATGCGGTTGCTGTTGCTGGAGGAGGGGCATTGCTTTCGCGAGCAGGCCCTCTCGTTCTGCAACAAGAACCCGCGCACCATGCACCCGCGCGACCTGCTGGATGCAAGCTCGCTCTCGACCCTGGTGCAGATGGTCGATGCCGGCATGGGCGTGACCCTGATTCCGGAGATGGCAGTCGCGGTCGAGACACGCTCGGCCTCGGTCTGCGTGACGCGCTTCAAGGACCCCCAGCCATCGCGCACGATCGGCATGGTCTGGCGCAAGACGAGCCCGCGGGTTATCCTGAACGTGAGGCGCCGATCGTCCAACCATTGAGATGCCGATGAGCTCGTTGCGCGCGCTGGCGCAAACGCTGGGATTGTCGATCACCACCGTCTCGCGGGCGCTCGACGGCTATGACGATGTTGCGCTCGCCACGCGAGACCGCGTGCGGGCAGCGGCGGAGGCGGCCGGTTACCGGCCCAATTCCGCAGCCCGGCGGTTGCGTCGCGGGCTGACCGAGATCGTCACGATGGTGCTTCCGGCCGGGCCGGGCCATTTCAACGAGCCGCTCTATCTAGAGCTGCTGGGCTCGATCGGCGAACGGCTGGCGGAGCAGGGCTATGATCTGACCTTGATCGCCGCGCTGCCCGGCCCCGACGAGCTCAAGACCTATCGCCGCCTTGTCGACGGCCGCCGCACCGACGCCATCATCGTCGTCCGCACCCGCCGCGAGGATGCTCGCCTGCGCTACCTCACAGATGCCGGCTTTCCCTTCGTCGCGATGGGGCGTAGCGATTTTCCAGAGCCCTATGCCTTTGTCGACGGGGATGGCGAGGCCGCGTTCCACGATGCCGTGCTGCGCCTGGCCGCCCTCGGCCACCGCCGGATCGGCCATCTTGCGGCGCCCTCGGCCTTCACCTTCGCGCATCTGCGCCGGAGCGGCTTCGCGCTGGCCCTTCGCCAGGCTGGCATTTTCGGCGCGATCATCGAGGGCAGCGCCGACGAGGCCGGCGGCTATCGTGCGGCGGGGCTGCTTCTGGCGCAGCCGGCGCAGCCCACCGCGCTGCTCTGCGCGACCGACAGCATGGCGCTGGGCGCGATGCGCGCCATCCGCGAGCGCGGTCTCGTCGTCGGGCGCGACATCGCGATCATCGGCCATGACAACATTCCCGCCTCCGCCTTCTCGGACCCCGCGCTCGCGACGATGGAGCTGCCGATCGCCGCGACCGGCCGCCGCCTCGCGGAGATGGCGCTGGCGCGCATCGGCGGAGCCGATCCCCGCGACCTGACCGAGATCAATTCGGTCGAGTTCATTGCACGCGCCTCGCTGGGGGAGGCGCGTCGCTGATCCGATCACGGAAACGGCCAGGCGCTCGCAACCGGCCTTATCCCACGCAAACCAGAACAAGCGAGGCAGGGAGGACGATATGAAGACGCTCAACCATCTGGCATGCGCCGCCGTCGCGGCGGGGGCCATGCTTGTTGCACCCGTTGCGAAGGCGCAGGACCTCGTCTTCCTCTCGACGCAGCTGCGCCCGATCGACGAGGCGCAGAAGGTGCGCGAGGTCCTGCTCAAAGGCGCGCCGAAAACCACCTATGTGGTCGAGGAGCCGCCGCAATTTGCCGTGCGCATGAAAGCGGAACAGGCCGCAGGCAAGCGCACGATCAGCCTGATGGGTGCGCTGCATGGCGAATTGCAGCCGCTCGTGCCGGCAGACTCGCTCGACACGGTCGACGATATCGCGGCGAAACTCGGCGCGAGCGGCATTCCAGCCGGGCTGATGGAACTCGGCAAGCTCGGCACGCCCAATCAGCAATACATCCCCTGGATGCAGGCGACCTATGTCCTCGTCATCAAGAAGGCGGCGCTGCCCTTCCTGCCGGCTGGCGCCGATGTCAACGCGCTGACCTATGAGCAGCTCGCCGCCTGGGGCAAGGCGATCCAGGAGAAGACCGGCCAGCGCCGCATCGGCTTCCCGGCCGGGCCGAAGGGTCTGTTCGCCCGTTTCGTACAGGGCAATCTCGTGCCCTCCTATACCGGCTCGATGGTGACCGAGTTCCGCTCGGCCGCGGCCGAGAAGGGCTGGGCCGATTTCAAGGCGCTCTGGGCGACGGTGAACCCCAACGCCAACAACTATAATTTCATGCAGGAGCCGCTGATGGCCGGCGAGGTCTGGATCGCCTGGGACCATATCGCCCGCGTCAAGGACGCCCTGACTGCCGAGCCTGACCAGTATCTCGTCGTGGCGCCTCCGGCCGGCACCAAGGGCCGCGCCTATATGCCCGTCATTGCCGGGCTCGCCATCGCCAAGGATGCGCCGAACCGGGCCCAGGCCGCAGCCGTGATCGAGCATCTGCTCAAACCTGCGACACAGCTTGCCGCGGCGCAGGAGGTCGGCTTCTTCCCGGTCGTGGATGCGCCCCTGCCGCCCGACTTGCCGGCCGGCGTCAAGCTGCTCGCCGACGGCGTCGCCAAGACGCAAGGGGCGAAGGACGCGATCGTCGCCCTCCTGCCGATCGGCCTCGGCGACAAGGGCGGCGAGTTCAACAAGGTCTATTTCGACACGTTCCAGCGCATCGTGCTGCGCAACGAGCCGATCCGCGCGGTTCTCGACGCGCAGGCCGAGATCCTGCGCAGCCTGATGGTCCAGACCGCCGCGCCCTGCTGGGCTCCGGACAAGCCGAGCCAGGGCGCCTGCCCGGTCACCTGAGCTCAGGGTGAGCTGCGCTCCGGTCATCCCGGCCGAAGCGCAGCCACCCTGGAGCGCCTTGCAGAGGCCTTCGACCATGCTCCAGCCGCGCTGGCTGCCCTATCTGCTGATCGCGCCCTCGGTCGCCTTTCTTGCAGCCTTCTTCCTGGTACCGCTCGGCCAGACCATCCTGCTCTCCTTCGATGGCGGGCAGGGGTTTTCGCTCGCCAACTATGCCCGCATGGCGGGGGACCTCAATTTTCCGACCGCGCTGCGCAACACCTTCGCCCTCGTCGCGGTGGTGATCCCGCTGCAGGTGGCGCTCGCGCTCGTCATGGGGCTGATGCTGCAGAGGATGACGCGCGGGCGCGAGCTCGTACTCTGGATCTGGACGATCCCGCTCGGCGTCTCGGACCTTGCGGCCGGCCTCGTCTGGCTCGCGATCCTGCAGGATTCCGGCTATCTCAACACGCTGCTGTTCCAGATCGGCGTGATCAGCGGCCCGACCGCCTATCTCAACAGCGAGACGCCGGTCGCGCTGTTCTTCGCCGTCGTCCTGGCCGAGATCTGGCGCGCGACCGCGATCGTGCTGATCATTCTCGTCGCCGGCATCCAGCTCATCCCGAAGGAGTTCGGCGAGGCCGCCGACATCTTCGGCGCGAGCCCCTGGACCAAGTTCCGCAAGATCACCCTGCCGCTGCTGAAGCCCAGCCTGCAATCGGCGCTGATCCTGCGCACGGTCCTGGCCTTCGAGGTCTTTGCGGTGGTCTATGCGCTCGGCGGGCGCAATTTCCCGATCATCGTCGGCGAAGCCTATACCTGGCAGAACGAGAACCAGAATTACGGCGTCGCGGCCGCCTATGCCGTGCTCGTGATGGTGATCTCGCTCGCGGCGACGATCATCTATTTGAAGGCGCTGCGCGTCGATCCGGAGACGCAAGCATGAGCGCGCCCCGCAAATGGCTTTATGTCACGGGCGTGCTGGCGCTCTGCGCCTGGGTGCTGGTGCCGATCTACCTGATCGGGCTCGGCGCCATGGGCGGGCGGCTTGCCGTGTTCAAATGGCCGAAATCCTTCGCCCCCGGCGAGGCCGGCTTCGCGGCGCTCGCCACCTTCCTCAGGATCGAAGGCGTCTGGAACGCGGCCCTGAATTCGCTGATCGCCGCATCGCTGACCATGCTGTTCTCGATCCTGCTCGGCGCACCCGCGGGCTATGCCCTGGCGCGCTTCGCCTTCCGGGGACAGAGCGCCTTTCGCCTGCTGGTGCTGCTGACGCGCGCCTTTCCGCTGGCGATCCTTGCCCTGCCGCTGACCGTCATCTTCATCCGGGTCGGGCTCTACGACACGCCCTTCGGCGTCTCGCTGATCCACACGGCGCTGGCGCTGCCCTTCGCCGCGCTCGTGACTTCGTCGCTCTTCATGGGCATTCCCCGCGAATACGAGGAGGCGGCCTGGGTCTTCGGCTGTACGCGCTGGCAGGCCTTCCGCAAGGTGGTGCTGCCGCTGGCGCTGCCCGGCATCGCAGCTGCGGCGATCTTCGCCTTCGTCATCTCCTGGAACGAGGTTTTTGCCGCCTCGGTTCTGACCGTGCGCGAGCGCACGCTCACCGCCTATCTGCTGACGGTCCTCTCCGAGTCGCCGCTGCATTACCGCTTCGCCGGCGGCTTCATTCTCATCATTCCCTCGGTGCTCTTCATCTTCGCGGTCAGGAAATACCTGTTCGCGATGTGGGGCGTCTCGAGCAAATAGGGAGGAGACCGTTGGCCGGGATCCTGATCGATAAGGTCGCCAAGCAGTTCGGTAATGCGGTTGCCCTGCAGGAGATTTCGCTCACCGTCGAGGATGGCGAATTCGTCGCGCTGCTCGGCCCCTCCGGCTGCGGCAAGACCACGCTGCTGCGCATCATCGCCGGGCTGGAGGTGCAGAGCGCCGGCAAGGTCATGATCGGCGAACGCGACGTCTCCTCTCTGAAGCCGGCCCAGCGCGGCCTTGCCATGGTGTTCCAGAACTATGCCGTCTTCCCGCATATGACGGTGTTCGAGAATGTCGCCTTCGGTCTGCGCATGAAGGGCGCCGACCAGGCGCGTGTCGAGGCGAAGGTGCGCAAGGCGGCCGAGCTGCTGCATATCGAGCAGTATCTGGAGCGCTTTCCGGCCAAGCTCTCGGGCGGCCAGCGCCAGCGCGTCGCGGTGGCGCGTGCGCTCGCGGTCGAGCCGGCCGTGCTCCTGATGGACGAGCCGCTCTCCAATCTCGACGCGCTGCTCAGGCTGGAGATGCGGGCGGAGCTGCGCAGCGTCCTGCGCGAGGCCGGAACGACCACGATCTACGTCACGCATGACCAGACCGAGGCCATGGGCCTGGCCGATCGGATCGCGGTGATGCATGGCGGCCATATCGTGCAGATCGGCACGCCGACCGAGGTCTATTCGCGGCCCGCGACCCGCTTCGTCGGTGGCTTCGTCGGCTCGCCGCCGATGAATTTCGTCAACACGGTCGCGACCTCCGGCCAGGCCCGGCTCGGCGGGCTGACATTGGCATCGCCGGCCGACGGGCCGATCGTCCTCGGCTTCCGCGGCGAGGATGCGAAGCTGACCGAGACCGCCGGCGGCGTGCCCTTCACCGTGCGGGTCGCGGAGCCGATGGGTTCGCATCTCCTGCTCACCGGCAGGATCGGCGATGATCTTGCCCGTGTCGTCGCGCCGCCTGCTGCCCGGATCGCAGCGGGCGAAACGCTCGGCCTGGCGCTCGACCCTACCCGCATTGTCTGGATCGACCCGGAAACGGGCCGCACTCATCCCGGAGCCTGAGCCATGCTGTCGACCACACCTCCTTCGGACCGCGATGAGGCCGCGCGCGCCGTGCTGCGCCGCAATGACCGTGGCGGGTTCACCGTCCCCAATGGCCGCGTCTACCCGTTCCAGTGGAACTGGGATTCGGCCTTCGTCGCGCTCGGCTTCGCCACCTTCGATCTCGACCGCGCCTGGCGCGAGCTGGAAACCCTGTTCGAGGGTCAGTGGGACGATGGCATGGTGCCGCATATCGTGTTCCGCGCCCCGGCAGACGGCTACTATCCCGGCCCCGAGGCCTGGGGCATCCAGCGCCAGCCGCTGACGTCGGGAATCTCGCAACCCCCCGTCGCGGCGACTGCGGCGCGGGTGCTGCACGGGCTGTCCGGCCGCGATGCCTCGCGGATCCGGGCTCTCGTCCCCAAACTCTTCGCCTCGCATCGCTGGTGGCACGAGACCCGCGACCCGGACGGCACCGGGCTCGTCACCATGGTCCACCCCTGGGAATCGGGGCGGGACAATTCGCCGGACTGGGACGAGCCGCTCGCCAATGTCGTGCCGCAGGTCGATGTCGCGCATCTGCGCAAGGATCTCGGCCATGTCGATGCGTCCCACCGCCCGACGCATGATTTCTACAACCGGGTCATGACCCTGGTCGAGGAAGCCAAGGCCCTGCGCTGGGATGGCATGGCCGTGGCGCGCGGGCTCTCCTTCCGGGTCTGCGATCTCGGCATCCAGTCGATCCTGCTGCGCGCCGATCGCGATCTTCTGAAACTGGCGGAAGAACTTGGCTTCACCGAAGAGGCGGTTGCCCTACAGGGCTGGATCGCGCGCAGCGATACGGCGATGTCGCGGCTCAAGGGGGGCGACGGGCTGTATCGGTCGCTCGACCTGCGCAGCGGGCGGCTCAGCGAGGCCGTCACCTGCGCCGCCTATCTCCCGCTCTATGCGCGCATGGCGAGCCAGGAGGATGCGCTCGCGCTCAAGCGCCATCTCGCCGCGACCCGTGCCGCGGCCGGTTTCTCCGTCGCCAGCAGCGATCCGCGCGATCGCCGTTTCGATGCGACGCGCTATTGGCGCGGCCCGGTCTGGCTGATGATGAACCGGATGATCGCCGACGGCTTTTCTGCCTATGGTCTGACCGAGGAGGCCGGCCTGCTCCGGCGCGACAGCGGCGATCTCGTCCGGCAGAACGGGTTCTGGGAGTATTTCGACCCGCGCGACGGCACAGGATGCGGCGGCCCGGACTTCTCCTGGACCGCTGCCATGTGGCTCAGCTGGGCCGGATCGCAGGACGATCGTCAGGCCTTGACCGCGCTCTGAGCCGGGCCCGGGCGTGAGCCCTTTCGATGCGTGCAAACGCAAAATGCTGGACTATCTGATCGGATACGAGTTCCGGTCGGATGATCCAGCATGGCTGATGTCCCCGGGAGAGGGCGGGGCGGCCGTCAGGCTGCCTTCTTCGTCTTCTTCTCTGCGTCGAACGGGATCTCGATATCGACGGCGAGCGTCGAGACCTTGGCGCCGCGCTCCATCTTGACGCTGACCCGGTCGTCATCGATCTGCATATGCTTCGAGATCGCACGCAGGATTTCGTCGCGCAGCTTGGTGACGAGGTCGGAATCCCCGACCGAGGCGCGCTCATGGGCGAGCAGCACCTGCAGGCGCTCGCGGGCGGCGGGGGCCGACGACTGGGAGCGGGTGAAAATACGAAGGAAGTTCATGCCGCTTTCCTTCCGAAAATCTTGCCGAAGAAGCCCTTCTTTTCACCAGGAATAGTTACCGGCAGGTTTTCGCCCTTGAGGCGGCGCGCAGCCTCGAAATAGGCGATCGCCGGCGCGCTGCGGCCATCGGCCAGGGTGACCGGCGRGCCGACATTGGAGGCGCGCAGCACGTCCATGCTTTCGGGGATGATGCCGAGCAGCGGGATCGACAGGATCTCGAGAACGTCGTCGACCTTCAGCATGTCGCCACGCTCGGCCCGGATCGGGTCGTAGCGGGTCAGCAGCAGGTGTTTCTCCATCCGCTCGCCTTGCTCGGCCTTGAGCGTCTTGGAATCGAGCAGACCGATGATCCGGTCGGAATCGCGCACCGAGGAGACTTCCGGATTGGTCACCACGATCGCGACATCGGCATGGCGCATGGCGAGCGTCGCGCCACGCTCGATGCCGGCCGGGCTGTCGCAGATGACCCAGTCGAAGGCCGATTTCAGGGCGGCGATGACCTTCTCGACGCCTTCAGGCGTGAGATTGTCCTTGTCGCGCGTCTGCGAGGCCGGCAGCAGGTAGAGCGACTCCAGCCGCTTGTCGCGGATCAGCGCCTGCGTCAGCTTCGCTTCGCCCTGGATGACGTTGACGATGTCATAGACCACGCGTCGTTCCGCACCCATGACGAGGTCGAGATTGCGCAGCCCGACGTCGAAATCGACGACCACGACCTTGTCGCCATTATGCGCAAGCGCTGCCCCCAATGCGGCGGACGATGTCGTCTTGCCGACGCCGCCCTTGCCCGATGTGACTACGATGACCTTGCCCATTGCACTCTCCCGCTTTCTGTGGATACGCCGTCGTTTCAGGCGAGTGATCCAACTTTGAATGTTTCGCCTTCGAGCCAGATCTGGACGGCCTTGCCGCGCATGTCGGGTCCGAGGTCCTCGGCCGTCTTGTAGAAGCCGTCGATCGCGAGCAGCTCCGCCTCGAGCTTGCGGCAGAAGATGCGCGCAGAGGCATTGCCCATCGCGCCGGCGATCGCCCGGCCCCTGAGCGTGCCGTAGACATGGATCGAGCCGCCGGCGACGATCTCGGCGCCCGATGCGACCGAGCCGATGACGGTGACGTCGCCTTCGGTGAAGATCAGCGACTGCCCCGAGCGCACCGGCTCGGTCACGATGATCGACGGCGTCGCCTTGACCGGCTGCGGGGCAGGGGCGGGAGGCTGCACGCCCTCGGCGACCTCGGCCTGCGGCGCCTGTTCGGCGGTCGGGGCTTCGATATCCGAGGCCGCGCGCCCGCCCGACATCGCCGGCGGCAGGTCGGCGCCGAGCAGCGAGGGTGGTGCGCCCTCGATGCCCATGATCCGCACATTGCGCTTGCCGAGCTGGCCGACGAGGTCGCGCAGCTGCGGCCGGTCGATATTCAGGCCCTCGACATCGACCACCACCGGCCGCCGCAGGAAAAATCCGGCGGACAGACCAGCCAGTTCGTCGAGCCGCGTCAGCCAATCCTCGAAGGGAAGCTCCGGGGTCAGCGTGAGAGCAAGATAGGAGCGCCCCTTGAGGCGGATTGGCCTAGGTTGAGTTAACACGTCAGTCATCTTGGTAAATTTTCAGTTGCCATGATCTAGGAATGGAATGGTTAACGAGTCGTAAAAATCCGACCCTTCACCTACCGGAATGCGACCCTCGAAAATGGGCTGAAAGGCAGGAAACGCGTTTTCTGCCAACCGGTTGAATGCGGGGGATGATGTGTGTGGAGAGCTGTATGGCTCCCGAGGGCTTGCGTGACCGGCGGCCTCGCGCGGGGGCCGATCCACAAGGCTGCTGGCAGCGGTCCCGCCGGCTGGAGTGCACGCGTTTGCGCCTCGGCTACCCGGTCGCTCCTGAGACGCCAGCGCGTTGCAGCGTATTGCCTCAGGGAGCTCCAGTGCTCGCCATGCGGGACGGGGCGGACAGGGACACGCTGATTCCGTCGATCCGGAGCGGTCAACCTAGCCGCGACGATTCGATCGGCCGGGAATCAGTGCCCGGTGGAGGCTGTGCAAGATGAGGGCCCCAGACGCTCGTGATGGCCCCAGCTATCGCAGCCTGGCCTGTTGCGTCGGCTATGTCGCAGCGCTGGGCCATTGGCGCCCGGCGGGGATGCGCGGCGCCCCGCCGCGCATGATAAAAGCGGCGCCGCGGGAGGACCCACGACGCCGCTTTCAGAGGCTGACCTGACTCCAATCCAGGGAGCTTGCGGCGTTCGCTGGAAAGGCTTGGATCAGCGCACGGGCGGTGCAAACTGGATGCCACCCTTGGACCAGAGATTGTTCAGCCCGCGCGGCAGGCCGATGCGGCTGCCGGTGCCGAGATTGCGCTCGTAGCTTTCGCCGTAATTGCCGACATGCCGGACGATCCGGGCGATCCAGTCGGGCGTCAGGCCCAGCCCCACGCCGAATTTGCCTTCAACGCCGAGCAGCCGGCGGATTTCCGGATTCTCGGATTTCAGCATCTCGGCGAGATTGGCCTGGGTGACGCCGAGTTCCTCGGCATTGATCAGCGCGAAGACCGTCCAGCGCACGATGTCGAACCATTCATCGTCGCCCTGGCGGACATAGGGGCCGATCGGCTCCTTCGAGATCACGTCCGGCAGCAGGACATGCTCGGCCGGGTCCGACATCTTCAGGCGATAGGAGACGAGCTGCGAGATATCGGTCGAGATCGCGTCGCAGCGACCGCTCTCATAGGCCTTCACCGTCTCGTCGATGCCCTGGAAGGCGACGACCTCGTATTTCATCTTGTTGACGCGGAAATAGTCCGCGAGATTCAGCTCATTGGTCGTGCCCTGCACAGTGCAGATCGAGGCCCCATCCAGCTCCTTCACCGACTTGATCCCGGCCTTGGCGCGCACCTGGAAGCCCTGGCCGTCATAATAGTTCACGGCGGTGAAGTTCAGGCCCTGGCCGGCGTCGCGGCTCAGCGTCCAGGTCGTGGTGCGCGGCAGCACGTCGATCTCGCCGCTCTGCAACGCGGTCAGGCGGTCCTTGCTGGCCAGCGGAACGAACTTGATCTTCGAAGGGTCGTCGAAGATCGCGGCTGCGAGCGCCCGGCAGATATCGACATCGAGCCCGCTCCAGCTGCCCTGCGCATCGGCCATGCTGAACCCGGCAATGCCGGTGCTCGTGCCGCAGATCAACTGCCCGCGTTGCTTGATGCGGTCGAGCGTGCCCTCGGCATGGGCGGCGGTGCCGGCGAGCAGCAGGCCTGCCAGCGCTGTCAGAACGATTTTTCCGGAATGGGCCATGGTCATTATCCCTGATGATCGATGGAACTCGCGCATCGGCCCGAAAGGTGGATTGCGGTTTTCGGGGCAAAGCCGATGCAAACACAAAAGGTTGGATCATCGGACCGGATAGGTTTCCGGTCCGATGATCCAGGGCAGGAGGTCAAAGCCCCATCGCCTCATAGCGGCGATGGGCGGTCGGCTTGGGGGCGGGGTCCTCGCTGATCGCGATGATCTCGCAAGGATGGCTCGAAGGCGCTGCCTCGCCGCTGCGCCAGAGCCAGTAGTGGTTTTCCGGCAGGCCGTTCACGGCCACGACCTTGTGGCCGCCCGCTGCGTCGATGGCGTGGATCGTCACCCGGCCGATCAGCCCGCCCTTCAGCGCGCGCATGTCGGCAACGGCCTCGTAGACCGCATCTTCGACGCCCATGCCCATCTTCATGTAGAGCACGACCGCGCGCGAGGTGCCGGCCCGGATGCTCATTTCGCCGACGCCGGTGCAGGCGCAGGCGCCGTAACGCGTATCGGCATAGGAACCGGCGCCGATGATCGGGCTGTCGCCGAGACGCCCCGGATATTTCCAGCCCCAGCCGGAGGTGCTGGTGCCCGCCCCGATATGGGTCTGCGCGTCCTGAGCCAGGAAGACCGTGGTGTCGCGGCCGGTTTCCGGGTCGATCGCCTGGGCGCAGAGCTCCGCCATCGGCACGTCCGGCCAGTTCGCGCGGTCGGCTTCGCTGACCTCGTCCCGGAACCAGCGCTCCCAGGCGGTCCGGGCATGCGGCATCAGGAGTTCGCCGGCCTCCGCGCTGATCTCGGCGGCGAAGCGCCTGGCGCCTTCGCCGACCAATAGCTCATGCGGCAGGCGTTCGAGCACCTGGCGGGCAATGCTGACCGGATGCAGATAGCCGGTCAGTGCGCCCACGGCTCCGCTGCGCAGGCTGGTGCCGTCCATCACGGAGGCATCGAGCTCGACCTCGCCCAGGAGATTGGGCCAGCCGCCGCGGCCGACGGTGCGGACGCTCTCACTGGCTTCGACAAGCCTGATGCCCGCCTCGATCGCGTCGAGAGCCGCTTCGCCCTTGGCGAGTGCGCGGGCGGTCGCGGGAATGCCGCAGGCCCCTTCATTGTTGCTGATCGCGATCACGGGTGTTCTCAACAAGATTGGATATTGGATCCAATTGCCATTACGATGCCGCTTGGCCCGACGCAAGAGGGACGGAATGGCGTGATATGTCGTTTGTGGACGCCTCCAAGCGCGCGCCGGGATTGGATACAAAATCGGTTATCCATCCCAATGGCCGCCGCCCGGATTGAAATGAACCCCGCTTCAGGGCAGGGATTGGGGCTAGGCGCCAGAGTAGGAGACGCGTGAGCAGGCGATGACGGCTTCCATCCTGTCTAACAATCCTCCCGCGCTTCAGCGCAAGACGACGACCGCGCGGGTCGTCGACCTGCTGCGCGACCAGATCCTGTCGGGCGCCTTGCCCGAGGGCATCCAGCTGCGTCAGGAGAAACTGGCGGCCGAGCTTGGCGTCAGCCGGGTGCCGATCCGCGAAGCCCTGCATCAGCTCGAGGCCGAGGGCCTGGTCAGGCAGGAATCCCACAAGGGCGCGGTGGTCTCAGGGCTGTCGATCGACGATCTCGAGGAAACCTACGAGATCCGGGCCCGGCTCGAGACCTGGCTTCTCGAACTCTCGATGCCGCTGATGACGGCGCAGCACTATCAAAGGGCCGAAGAGATCTTGGCGCAGATCGCGGAAGACCAGCAGGATGAGAACTGGTCGAGCCTGAACTGGGCTTTCCATGCCGCGCTCTATGCACCGGCCAACCGCCCGCAGACGCTGGCGCTGATCCGAAAGCTCTATCTGAACGCCTATCGCCATTTCCCGCTGCCGATCCGGCTGACGGGCGGGCGCGAGCGCATGAACCGCGAGCACCAGCTCCTGCTCGATCTCTGCAGAGC
>NZ_JBFTRC010000131.1:0-15705 GCF_056399325.1 Allobosea sp. 01N443 | reverse complement strand
GAGCAGAGTGGAAGGAAAAACGGGGAGATAGACACGCCGGCAGTCCGCCGGGGAGACGAAGGATTTCGACACCGACAATCGACTGGCGACACTCAACTGCGATGCCCCCCGTCAGGTTCCATCGGTCCGAAAAGATTCTGCGCCTCACGATGCCGTCCGTGCGCAGGCACGAAGAGGCGCCCTCATTCTGATCCGGCCTGGGCCTCGCCTTCGCCGTCCCCGCCATTCATCACGCCGTAGGAGCTGGATTTTGCGCCCGGCACGAGCGTGTAACCGACGGCCTCCAGCCCTCGCCTGAGCAGCTCCCGCACGGCCGCGGCACGCGTCGGCATGCGATTATTGAACCGGAAGTCATCGATCACCCGCAGCTCGTCCTCGTCGAGCATGACCTGAAGTCGCTCGCCGCGGCTGAGGCTTGTTCCCTTGATCGTTGTCTCGCTCATTGTCCGACCCTGCGCTGCCCGGATCACTCAATCGACGCAAAAGCATCACTCTCATCAGAATGCGCCACTTACTCATTTGTTCCCATTGCGCCATCGGCTCGAAATGAGCAGGCGGTGCGCACGCCTCGCTATAAGCCACTGCACCAATTGGTTTTTTATCGTATCGACGGGCGAGGCGCGGTACTCTTGAGAAAATTATCTCAGGGACCGCGCCGAAGTTTCGCCCGTCCCGGAACAGGAGCAGCGATGCCAGTTGCAGGAAAAATCGTGCTCAAGAGCGGAGCACAGCTTCCGCTGGAATACCGCATGGTGACCCAGCCGGACGGCCTCCTGTCCGGTGAGCTGATCGGCGATCTGGATGCCTGGGATCCGTTGGTCTTTGCCGACCGCCTGAGACTGGTCTGCAATGACGGGCGATCAGTCGAGGTGCTGATCACGCATGTGACGGACAAGGGCGCGCTTTTCATCGCCGCGCTGGAAGTTGCCGCCACGAACTCCGATTGCCAGGATGTGGCAACCACGACGGCAGCACTCGCTGGCTAGTATTGGGCCGCGGCGCAGTCGGATCTGCGTGCCGAATTCAGCTTGTTGCCGCGTCGACGGCACGCTGGAGATCGACCTGCCAGAACGGCTTTGAGAGCCGGGGCAGTTTCTGTCCCTGCTCGGTTGGCAGCTCCGCATAGCCGGTTGCCAGGATGATCGGCAGGTCCGGCCATTTCGCCCTGATGATTTCGGCGAGCTGGGCGCCCGTCATCCGGGGCATCGCGTGGTCGGTGATGACGAGATCGATCTTTGCGCCGCCGTCGAGCACCTCGAGCGCCTCCCTGGCCGAGGCCGCCTCGATCACGCTGTGTCCAAGATCCTCGAGCAAGGCCGCCGTGTTCATCAGGATGAGTGCGTCGTCATCGACGGCGAGCACCCGCAATGAGCGCTGGGGCTTGTCATCCGCCGGATACGATCGGGCATCGGGCGAGACCTCCTGCGTCGGCAATCGCTCTGCGACGGGAAGCCAGATTTCGGCCGTCGTCCCCTCTCCGGACCGGCTCTTGAGGACGAATCCCCCCCCGGACTGTTCGGCCATGCCATGGACCATGGAGAGCCCGAGCCCGGTGCCCTTGCCGACCCCCTTGGTCGTGAAGAACGGCTCGGTCGCGCGTGCCAACGTCTGCTCGTCCATTCCCTCTCCGACATCGCTCACCGACAGGCAGAGATAGCGCCCTGGCGCCAGGTTCGAGCGCCCGGCCGCCGCAATATCCTCAGCGCGCGCCGCAATGATGATCGTCCCGCCACCTGGCATGGCGTCCCGCGCATTCATGGTCAGGTTCAGCAGCGCCAGTTCGAGCTGATGCGGATCGACGCGCGCCGCATCCAGCGCCAGCGGAAACCGCGTTTCAATACTGACGAGCGGACCGAGCGAGCGCTGGAGCAACTCCGACATGCCCGAGACCAGCTTCGGCAGGTCGACCGTCGTGGGAGAAAGTTCCTGGCGGCGCGCGAAGGACAGCATGCGCTGTGTCAGGGAAATGCCCCGGCGCGCGCCCTCGATCGCGTTATCGGCGAGAGCGGCGACCTTCTCGCTCGAGGCCTGTTTGCGGATGAGCTCCAGGCTGCCGAGGATGGCGGCCAGCAGATTATTGAAGTCATGCGCAACGCCGCCGGTGAGCTGGCCGATGGCCTCGGTCTTCTGGCTTTGAAGCAGCGATTGCCGCGCCTCCTCCAGCGCCTGCTCATGGCGTCGCCGTTCGGTCATGTCCCGGGTGACCTTGGCGAAGCCGATGACCTCGCCATTGTCCCCCTTAATCGCATCGATGACCACGCTTGCCCAGAACGGCGTTCCGTCCTTCCGGAGGCGCCAACCCTCCTTCTCGAACTTGCCCTCGCGGATGGCCGTGTCGAGCGCGCGCTGGGGCTCGCCCCTCTCGCGATCCTCGGCCGTATAGAAACGGGAGAAATGCTGCCCGATGATCTCGTCTGGCGCATAGCCCTTGATCCGCTCGGCACCCTGATTCCAGTTGCTGACGATGCCGTCGCGATTGAGCATATAGATGGCGTAGTCGGTGACGCCCTGCACCAGGAGCCGGAAGCGCTCCTCGCTTCGACGCAGGGCATTTTCGGCTTCTCTCCGCTCGGACAGATCGCGCGTGATCTTGGCGAAGCCGAGGAGTTCGCCGTCCGTTCCATAGATCGCATCGATGACGACGCTGGCCCAGAAGGTCGTGCCGTCCTTGCGGACGCGCCAGCCCTCGCTTTCGAAGCGGCCCTCGCGCGCCGCCGTGCCCAGCGCGAACGCGGGCAGTCCCCTCGCGCGATCGGCATCGGTGTAGAAACGCGAGAAATTGGTGCCAAGCACCTCCAGCGCCGTGTAGCCCTTGAAGCGTTCGGCCCCGCGGTTCCAGCTGCCGATCGTGCCTGCCGGGTCGAGCATGTAGATCGCATAATCCGTGACGGCCTCGACCAGGATGCGATAACGCTCATCGCCCATTGCAGATTGTTCGGCCTTACCCATAGCGTCCCCGCGCATCACACCGGAACAGGGAACGTCGGCGAGTGGACATTGTTCCGTCGCCGGAATGAAAAAGCATCGAGCGCCCCGTCGCAGCGCAGCACGCCTAAGCCCCATTTGCTTTATCGAATGCCCCGAGCAAGATGGCTACCAACTCGCGAAAGCGTCGTTGGAGACTGGCATGGCCGACGCCGAAGCTCTGCTGGGCACCTGGAAAATGATCTCCTGGACGCGCGAGGCTGTCGCGACCGGGGTCGTGACCGACGCCATGGGGTCTGATCCGGTCGGCTACATTTCCTATCAGCCCGACGGTCGAATGATGGCGCTCGTGCTTGACCGGAACAGGGAGAAGCCCGTCGGGTCTGCGCCATCGCCCGAGGAAAAGATCGGTCTGTTCGATTCGATGCTTGCCTATGCGGMGGCCTATACGCTGGAGGACGACAAGGTCACCCACCATGTCGACGCTGCCTGGAACCCGACCTGGCAGATCGACCTGATCCGGCCCTACACCCTGGCCGGGGACAGACTCGTGATCAGCGGAGCGCCCGGCCACGATCCCGCAACCGGCGAAGCGGTGATCTACCGCATGGAGTTCCGGAAGGTCTGAGCGCTTTCGCGGGCAGATCGGCACATTTTCAGATTGAACCGAACGACCGCCGCGCTAGCCTAGCTGCAATGATCATTCGTCAGCTTGTCTACCTGGACGCCCTTGCCCGCGAGAAGCATTTTCGACGCGCAGCCGAGGCCTGCCACGTCTCCCAACCCACCCTGTCCACCGCCATCGGCCAGCTGGAGGAGGAACTCGGCGTGCTCATCGTCGAGCGGGGGCGCCGGTTTCAGGGATTGACCAAGGAGGGCGAGGTCGTCCTCGCCCATGCCCGCCGCATCCTGGCGGAGGCCGACCTGCTGAAGGAATCGATCGCCGAGCTCAGGCAGGGCGTGAGCGGCCGTATCCGGCTCGGCGCCATTCCGACAGCCCTGCCGATGATCGCCCATATCACCGCGCCGTTCTCGGAGCGCTACCCGGCGGTCTCCCTGACCGTGCTGTCGCTGACCTCGGCCGAGATCCAGAGCCGAATCGACAATTTCGAGCTCGATGTCGGCCTGACCTATCTCGACAATGAACCTCTCGACCGCGTGATCTCGAAGCCGATCTACCTGGAATCCTATGTGCTGCTGACGCGCGAGGATGGCGAGATCGCGCGGCAGGACACCATCACCTGGGCGGAAGCCGCGGAGCTCAAGCTTTGCCTGCTGACCTCCGACATGCAGAACCGACGGATCATCGACGGCATCTTTCGCTCCGTCGGACATTCGCCTCGGCCGGCAATCGAAACCAACTCGATCTTCAACCTGTGCTCTCATGCCGGGATCCAGGGCGTCTCGAGCATCGTCTCGCTGCAGCTGCTCGAGTTCTTCGGGGTACCGCTCGGAACCAAGGCCCTGCCGCTCGTGGAGCCGGACGCCAAGCGCACCATCGGGCTGATCGTGGCGGACCGCCAGCCCTTCGCGCCCTTGGCGCGAAACCTGCTGATGATGTCGCGCCCGATCAGCGAGGCCGGCCTGCCTCGCCTGCCCATCGTGAGATAGCTGAGTTCTATCTAAGACGGCAGATCCAGCTCCTCCCGGAGGGAACTATAATCGTTTGGCCGCGTTCTATGGATTGGCACGCAAGGAGATGCGGCAAGCATCCCGGGAACGCTGCTTTTTGATAGCTAGAAACTATCACGTAGTTGGAACAAACGATTTGAAATCGTTCCAGCCTTGGCCACCCTGACCACAAGCATGACGGCCGGTTCAACGGCCCGCTTGGAGGAAATATGGCTGAGTTTCCGGCATGGGACCGGGACGAAGCACGTCGAATCGTCGGCGGGCTCGTTCATTTGGAAGGCGCAACCCTGCCCATCCTGCACGCGCTGCAGGAGGAGTTCGGCTATATCGACGCCGAGGCCGTTCCGCTGATCTCGGAAGCGTTGAATCTGTCGCGGGCCGAGGTTCATGGCACGATCAGCTTCTATCACGACTTCCGGTCCGAGCCGCCGCCGCGCCGCGTCGTCAAGCTGTGCCGGGCCGAGGCCTGCCAGGCGCTCGGCTGCGAAGACCTCGTCGCGCATCTTGCCCAGGCGGGCGGCATCGCGGTCGATCACGCGTCTCCCGACAGCCCCGTCGCGGTCGAGACCGTCTATTGCCTCGGCAATTGCGCACTCGGGCCCTCGGCCCTGGTGGATGGCGAACTGATCGGGCGCGTCGACGCAGCGCGCCTGCTTGCGCTTTGCGAGACGCAGCCCGGCTCGAGGGGGCAGCGATGAGCCAGGAGTTCACCAACAGCCCGCCCCCCGGCATCCGCGTCTTCGTGCCGATCGATGCGGCCGCCCTGTCGGTCGGCGCCGAAGCGGTCGCGCAGGCGATCCTGCGAGAAGCCGCGGAGCGCGGCATCGAGATCGAACTCGTCCGCAATGGTTCGCGCGGCCTGCTCTGGCTGGAACCGATGGTCGAGGTTGAAACCAGCGAGGGCCGCGTCGCCTATGGCCCGGTCACCGCGGCAGGGGTAGCCGGCCTGTTCGATGCAGGCTTCATGCATGGCGATGCGCATACGCTGCGGCTTGGCCCGGTCGCCGAACTCGACTGGATGAAGCGCCAGCAACGCCTGACCTTCGAGCGTGTCGGCGTCACCGATCCGCTCTCCCTGCCGGAATATCGCGCCCATGGCGGCCTGGCCGGATTGCAGTCGGCGCTCGCGCTTCAGCCGGCCGAGATCGTCGAGACGGTTCGCGCGTCGGGCCTGCGCGGCCGGGGCGGCGCCGGGTTCCCGACCGGGATCAAATGGAAGACCGTCCAGGACGCCAGGGCCGATCAGAAATATATCGTCTGCAATGCCGATGAGGGCGATTCCGGCACATTTGCCGATCGCATGCTCATCGAGGGCGACCCCTTCCTCCTGATCGAGGGCATGGTGATCGCGGCAATCGCCGTCGGCGCGACGCGTGGCTACATCTATCTGCGCTCGGAATATCCGCATGCCTATCGCACACTCTGCCGCGCCATTCTGAAGGCGGAGCATGCCGGCCTGCTCGGCGACTCGGTCCTCGGTTCCGGACATGCTTTCCACCTCGAGGCCCGGCTCGGGGCCGGCGCCTATATCTGCGGCGAGGAGACGTCGCTGCTCGAAAGCCTGGAAGGAAAGCGGGCGATCGTCCGGGCCAAGCCGCCCCTGCCTGCGCTGCAAGGCCTGTTCGGCAAGCCGACGATCGTCAACAACGTGCTGTCCTTCGCGGCCGTGCCCTGGATCCTGGCCCATGGCGCCCAGGCCTATGCTGATTTCGGCATGGGTCGCTCGCGCGGCACGCTGCCGGTGCAACTCGGCGGCAATGTCAGACGTGGCGGGCTGATCGAACTCGCCTTCGGCATCTCGCTGCGGGAGATCATCGAGGGCTTTGGTGGCGGCACACTGAGCGGCCGGCCGATCCGCGCCGTCCAGGTTGGCGGTCCGCTCGGCGCCTATCTGACTGCGAGCCAACTCGACACGCCGATGGATTACGAGGCGCTGGCGRCCAGCCGGGCGATGCTTGGCCATGGCGGCATCGTCGTGTTCGACGACACGGTCGACATGGCCAAGCAGGCGCGCTTCGCCTTCGCGTTCTGCGCCAAGGAAAGCTGCGGCAAGTGCACGCCCTGCCGCATTGGCGCGACGCGCGGCGTCGAGGTGATGGACCGCATCATCGCAGGCCACGAGCGCCCGAAGAACATCGCCGTGCTGCGCGATCTTTCGCGCCTGATGACCGACGCCTCGCTCTGCGCGATGGGCGGCCTGACCCCCATGCCGGTGCTGAGCGCGCTGAACCATTTTTCCGAGGATTTCGACCGGCCACCGCTGCCGATGGCCGCCGAATGAGGAGCATCTGATGAGCCTGATCAAGGAGATCGATTTCGGGACGCCGATCCGCGTGGCGGAGAAGCTGGTCACGCTGACGGTCGACGGGCAGAGCGTCACGGTGCCGGCCGGCACCTCCGTCATGGCGGCGGCAATGAGCCTCGGCACCAAGATCCCGAAGCTCTGCGCCACCGATACGCTCGAACCCTTCGGCTCGTGCCGGCTCTGCCTCGTCGAGATCGAGGGGCGGCGCGGCACTCCGGCCTCCTGCACCACACCGGCCGAGGACGGCATGGTGGTCAGGACGCAGAGCGAGCAACTCTCGACGCTGCGCAAGGGCGTGATGGAGCTCTACATCTCCGATCATCCGCTGGACTGCCTGACCTGTTCGGCCAATGGCGACTGCGAATTGCAGGACATGGCCGGCGCCGTCGGCCTGCGCGAGGTGCGCTATGGCTATGAGGGTGAGAACCACGTCTTCGCGAAGCAGGACGGCGCGGCCAACGCGCTGTTCCTCGGCAAGGACGCTTCGAACCCCTATTTCACCTATGACCCGTCGAAATGCATCGTCTGCAACCGCTGCGTCCGCGCCTGCGAAGAGGTGCAGGGCACATTCGCACTGACGATCACCGGACGCGGCTTCGAGTCGCGCGTCGCGGCCGGCCCAACCGACTTCCTCGGCTCCGAATGCGTCTCCTGCGGCGCCTGCGTCCAGGCCTGCCCGACCGCGACCCTGATGGAAAACTCCGTCATCGCGATGGGCCAGCCGGAGCATTCCAAGGTCACGACCTGCGCCTATTGCGGCGTCGGCTGCTCGTTCAAGGCCGAGATGCAGGGCGACCGCGTCGTGCGGATGGTTCCCTACAAGGACGGCAAGGCGAACGAGGGACATTCCTGCGTCAAGGGCCGCTTCGCCTGGGGCTATGCGAACCACAAGGACCGCATCACCCAGCCGATGATCCGCGAGAAGATCACCGATCCCTGGCGCGAGGTGTCCTGGAAGGAGGCGATCGGCTACGCGGCGTCCGAGTTCAAGCGGATTCAGGCCAGCTACGGGCGGGAATCGGTTGGTGCGATCACCTCGTCCCGCTGCACCAATGAAGAGGTCTTCCTCGTCCAGAAGCTGGTGCGCGCCGCGTTCCGCAACAACAATGTCGATACCTGCGCCCGCGTCTGCCACTCGCCGACCGGCTACGGTCTGAAGACGACATTTGGCACCTCCGCCGGTACCCAGGACTTCAAGTCGGTGGCCAAGGCGGATGTCATCATCGTCATCGGTGCAAACCCGACCGACGGTCACCCGGTTTTCGCCTCGCGGATGAAGAAGCGCCTGCGCGAGGGCGCCAAGCTGATCGTCGCCGATCCGCGCCGGATCGACCTCGTGAAGTCGCCGCACATCAAGGCCGAGCATCACCTCCAGCTCAGGCCCGGCACCAATGTCGCGCTGATCAATGCGATTGCCCATGTCGTGGTCACCGAGGGGCTGATCGACGAGGATTATGTCCGCGAGCGCTGCGACCTCACCGATTTCGAGATCTGGGCCCGCTTCATCGCCGAAGAGCGCAACTCGCCCGAGGCGAGCGAGGAATTCACCGGCGTGCCGGCGACCGAGGTCCGCGCCGCCGCGCGCCTCTTCGCGACCGGCGGCAATGGTGCGATCTATTACGGGCTCGGCGTCACCGAGCACAGCCAGGGCTCGACCACCGTCATGGCGATGGCGAACCTCGCGATGGCCACCGGCAATATCGGCCGCGAGGGCGTCGGCATCAATCCGCTGCGCGGCCAGAACAATGTCCAGGGCTCCTGCGACATGGGGTCGTTCCCGCATGAGTTCTCCGGCTATCGCCATGTCTCCGACGATGCGACCCGCCAGATCTTCGAGATGATGTGGGGCGTGCCGCTCGAGACCGAGCCGGGCCTGCGCATTCCCAACATGCTCGACGAGGCGGTCGGGGGCACGTTCAAGGGGCTCTATGTCCAGGGCGAGGACATTGCGCAGTCCGATCCCAACACCCAGCACGTCACGGCGGGTCTCGCTGCGATGGAATGCGTCGTCATCCAGGATCTCTTCCTGAATGAGACGGCGAAATACGCCCATGTCTTCCTGCCGGGCTCGTCCTTCCTGGAGAAGGACGGCACCTTCACCAATGCCGAACGCCGGATCAACCGCGTCCGCCAGGTCATGGCGCCGCTCTCGGGCAAGTCGGAATGGCAGGTCACGATCGATCTCGCCAATGCGCTCGGCTATGACATGGCCTACGCCCATCCCAGCGAGATCATGGACGAGATCGCGCGACTGACGCCAAGCTTCGCCGGGGTGAGCTATGACAAGCTCGACAAGCAAGGCTCGGTGCAATGGCCCTRCAACGAGAAAGCCCCGAACGGCACGCCACTGATGCATGTCGACCGCTTCGTGCGCGGCAAGGGCAAGTTCATGATCACGGAATACGTGCCGACGCAGGAGCGCACCGGCCCGCGCTTCCCACTGATCCTGACGACCGGCCGCATTCTCTCGCAGTACAATGTCGGGGCTCAGACGCGCCGGACCGAGAATTCGATCTGGCACGATGAGGATGTGCTCGAAATTCACCCATTCGACGCGGAGAACCGCGGCATCCAGACGGGCGATCTGATCTCGCTTGCCAGCCGCTCGGGCGATATCGCATTGCGGGCCGAGGTCTMGGAACGCATGCAACCGGGCGTGGTCTACACGACCTTCCACCATGCCTCGACCGGCGCCAACGTCATCACCACCGATTATTCGGACTGGGCGACGAACTGCCCGGAATACAAGGTCACGGCCGTCGAGGTTCGGCGCACCAATTACTATTCGCAATGGCAGGAGCGGAACCGGGAGGAAGACGTTTCGCTCAGGCTGATCGCGGGCAGGTTGCCGGATGCCGCAGAATAGTTCGCCCGCCCAGTCCCCGGCCTCCTGCGCCGTCCAGGTCGAACCGCTGCGGTTCGACTCAGGCCCGCAGCCGTTCGCGATCGCCGAGGTCCCGGTCGAGACGCCGGTGAACGTCGTCTATGGCACCCTGCCCTATGCGGTGATGATGGCGAGCCCGGCCGACCTGGAGGATTTCGTCGTCGGCTTCAGCCTGACCGAAGGCATCATCACCGGGGTTGAGGAGATCCGCGAGATCCGGGTCACGCCGCGGGAAGACGGCATCGTGGTCTCGGTCGATCTGGCGCCCGGCCGTTTCCGCGAGCATCTGGCCCGGCGTCGCAATCTCTCGGGCCGCACATCCTGCGGCTTGTGCGGCGTCGAAACCCTGGCCGAGCTGCCGGTCGCGGAGCGGCTGTCCCGCAGCCGCTCCGCGGTGACGCCTGCCGCCATCCGGGCTTCGCTCGCCGCATTGGAAGGCCACCAGCCCCTGCATCGCCTGACGCGCGCCGTCCATGCCGCGGCCTGGTGCGACGGCGAGGGCAAGATCCTGGCTGCACGCGAGGATGTCGGCCGTCACAATGCGCTGGACAAGCTGATCGGCGCCCGGCTTCGTGCCGGCCATGGCACCGATGACGGCTTCGTCCTCGTCACCAGTCGCGCCTCATTCGAGATGGTCGAGAAGGCCGCGATCTTCGGAGCCGGAACGCTGGTTTCGGTTTCGGCCCCGACATCCCTGGCGATCGAGCGGGCCAAGCGCCTCGGCCTCACCCTGGTCAGCATCGCGCGCAGCGATGCTGCCATGCTTTTCACTGGCACGCTCGCGCATGAGCGGGAGGCCCACACGTCATGAGCACGATAGGCAATACGCCCTCCTCGCATGCCGAAGCGGTGCTGGCAGGCAAAGGCGCCAAGCTCGCGCACATGGGCGGCCAGATCGCCGAGTTCTTCCAATCCTACCCGGACGAGCAGGCCGTGCCCGCGATCGCCGACCATATCAACCAGTTCTGGAGCCGGCGCATGCGCGACGACTTCATCGCAGCCTTCGCTGCAAACCCGTCCGGATTGCCACCGCTGCTGCGCAAGGCGCTGCCCAAGATTAAGGGCGCGCCCGCCGGACGCTGACATCTCTGCTGTTCACGGAATGCCACCGGCCCTTCGAGGGAAGGCCGGTGTCGGAAGAAGCCGGTGCGGAAACCGGCCAGGACGCCAAACGCTCGGGGAGAATGACTGGGATGARCATCGCACAAGATCTGGGGCAAGTCGCACCGTCGCCCGGCCTGCTGGACCGGGAGCGGATCATCGCGACTGCGGGGTTCAATCGCTGGCTGGTGCCGCCTGCGGCGCTCTGCATCCATCTATGCATCGGCATGGCCTATGGTTTCAGCGTGTTCTGGCTGCCGCTCAGCCAAGCGATCGGCATCACCAAGCCCGTCGCCTGCGCGGCGGATGTCGGGCTGATCGGCTCGCTGTTCACGACGAGCTGCGACTGGAAGGTCGCCGATCTCGGCTGGATGTACACGCTGTTCTTCGTGCTGCTCGGCTCTTCGGCAGCGATCTGGGGTGGCTGGCTCGAACGCTCGGGCCCGCGCAAGGCTGCCTTCGTCTCGGCGCTGTGCTGGTGTGGCGGACTGCTGATCTCGGCCCTTGGCGTCTACACCCACCAGCTCTGGCTGATGTGGCTGGGCTCGGGCGTGATCGGCGGCATCGGACTTGGCCTTGGCTACATCTCTCCGGTTTCGACGCTGGTGAAGTGGTTCCCGGACCGGCGCGGCATGGCGACCGGCATGGCGATCATGGGTTTCGGCGGCGGCGCGATGATCGGCTCGCCTCTGGCTGACATCCTGATGAACTATTTCAAGACGCCGACCTCCGTCGGTGTCTGGCAAACCTTCGTCGTGATGGCCGTGATCTACTTCGCCTTCATGATGGCAGGTGCCTTCGGCTACCGCATTCCGCCCGCCGGCTGGCGCCCGGAAGGCTGGACGCCGCCGGCAACGCAGAACGCGATGATCACGTCCGGCCATGTCCATCTCAAGGACGCGCACAAGACGCGGCAATTCTGGCTGATCTGGGCGGTGCTCTGTCTCAACGTCTCCGCGGGCATCGGGGTGCTCGGCATGGCGTCACCCATGCTGCAGGAGATTTTCGCGGGATCGCTGATCGGCAAGCCCGAGATCGGCTTTGCCGCGCTCGATGCCGAGCAGAAGAAGCAGATCGCGACGATCGCCGCGGCCTTTGTCGGCCTGCTCTCGCTGTTCAACATCGTCGGCCGCTTCTTCTGGGCCTCGCTGTCGGACAAGCTCGGGCGCAAGCTGACCTATGCCACCTTCTTCGGCCTCGGCATGCTGCTCTACGGGCTCTCGCCCTGGGCGGCGCATGCCGGCTCGCTGGCGCTGTTCGTCGGCTTCTTCTGTATCATCCTGTCGATGTATGGCGGCGGCTTCGCGACGGTTCCGGCCTATCTCGCCGACATGTTCGGAACCCAGTTCGTCGGCGCGATCCACGGGCGCCTGCTGACGGCCTGGTCGACGGCCGGCATCGTCGGCCCGGTGGTCGTGAACTACATCCGCGAGGCGCAGATCAATGCGGGCGTGCCCCGTGCGCAGGTCTATGACCGGACGATGTATATTCTGGCCGGCATGCTGGTGCTGGGCTTTATCTGCAACCTGCTCGTGCGCCCCGTTGCGACGAAATGGTTCATGAAGGACGCGGAAGTCGCCGCCCTCCAGGCCAAGTCGGCCAATGCCAGCGCCAGCCTGCATTACGGCTCCTTCGGCATCGGTAAGGGCGGGCTCGACGGCACGGCGCTGCTCGCCTGGGCCGTCGTCGGCATCCCGATTGCCTGGGGTGTCTGGATCACCCTGTCCAAGTCGCTGGCGCTGTTCCGGTAACCGACAGGATTCGGACGTGACCGTCGAGGCCTGCGGCATGCCGCGGGCCTCGATCCGTTTGGGGCGTGCCGGCCAAGGAGACAGCTCTCCGCCCTCCCCGTTATTCAGACGGAAATACAATGCGATGTCTTGGCTTCTTCGTTAGAGTCATGAAGTAACGGTTGCGCGCAAATCGTCCTTCCCAGCGATGGCCTGGAAGAGTTGCGTGGACAACGACCTGCCCGGTCGGTTATATTCCAATGGATATAGCGAACTTCCTGATCGCGCGACCATTGGGTGCCATGCCGGACGACAGAGCGACCTCCCTCCCGGAACCAGCCGCGACGCTGGAAGCCAGGGCCTTGCAGGCCAGCGAGCTGTTCAAGGTCCTGGCTCACAAGAACCGGCTGAAGCTGCTCTATCTGCTTGCAGAGCAGGAACGCTCGGTCGCGGAACTCGAAACCGCCCTGTCCCTGAGCCAGGCCATGGTCTCCCAGCAGCTGACCCGCCTGCGGCTTCAAAGGATCGTGTCGACGCGCCGCGTCGGCCGGCGGATCTTCTACCGCCTGAACGACCGCGGCGTCGGCGCCGTGATCGCGGCCACCCTCGATGCGACGGCTGCGCATTGGACGAAAGCTCACGCCTGATCGAGGCGCGCGCAAAGGCCGGTCTAGTCCTGCTACGCGCCGGACAAGGGCCGTTCCGCCATTTMCGTTGCGACCGGCCCGTCGATCGGCGTGTCGTAGGTCATCAGGATATAGCCGAGCACGGAATAGAATCCGACGGTCGCGATCAGGTCGAAGACCGCCTTGCGCCCGAATGCCTCCGCAAGCTCGGCCTCGAGTTCGGCCGGCAGGCGGCGCTGATCGAAGAGCGCGTCGACAGCGCGGGCGACCAGCCCGTCCTCGCCCTCCGGCATCCCGCGCATCGCGGCGATACGCGCATCGCTCATCCCCAAAACCCGGGACCGGCTGACATGATGGGCCCATTCATAGGGCGAGCCCATCCGGTGCGCGGCGCGCAGGATAACCAGCTCCGAACGCACGGCGCCGAGCGCGCTGTCCCTCACCACATGCTGGCGTAGCGCAGCCCAGGCCTTCAGCAGCTCCGGATGATGGGCCATCGTCCGGTAGACATTGAGCGCGCCGGCAAAACCGGTTCGCATCTCGGCAATCTGGTCCGGCCAGCCGGCGTCAGTGATCGGTGGGCAAGGAGAGTTCGTCATTGTCAATCTCGTTGAAGGCAGCGCCGGAGGATGCCGGTTCTGAAAATCACTGGCCCGAAAAAGTTCCGGTTTTTGGGACCGATGCAAACACGGAAAGGCTGAAGCATCGGGCCAGTCAGCTGCGCACCGCTGCCTCGATCGCCGCGCCGATCCGCTCGACGATAAGGTCGATCTCGTCAGGCTGGATGATATAGGGCGGTGCAAGCAGCACATGGTCGCCGAGCCGCCCGTCCACTGTGCCACCCATCGGATAGCTCATCAGGCCGCGCGCCATCGCCTCCTTCTTGATCCGGGCATGCAGATTCAGGGCCGGATCGAAGGGGGCCTTGGTTTCCTTGTCCGCAACGATCTCGATGCCGCGGAACAGACCGCGCCCGCGGATGTCGCCGACATGGGCGTGCTGGCCGAGCCGTGCGTCGAGCCCAGCCTGCAGGCGCTCGCCCATCAGGCGGACGTGTCCCATCATTTCCGGCTGCGAGATGATCTCGACGACCTTGTTCGCCGCCGCCGCCGCGAGCGGGTGGCAGATATAGGTATGACCATGCTGGAACAGCCCTGAGCCCTGGGCGAAGGCGTCATAGATCCGCTGCGACAGCAGCACGGCGCCGATCGGCTGATAGCCACCCCCCAGCCCCTTGGCGATGGTGGCGAGGTCGGGCGAGATGCCGTCCTGCTCGCAGGCGAACATCGTGCCGGTGCGGCCCATGCCGCACATCACCTCGTCGAGGATCAGCAGCACGCCGTATTTGTCGCAGACGCGGCGCACCCTCGCGAAATAGTCCGCGACCGGCCCGACAGCTCCCAGCGTTGCGCCGACCACCGGCTCAGCTACGAAGGCGATCACCTCTTCGGCGCCGAGTTCGAGGATCTTCGCCTCCAGTTCGTCGGCGAGCCGTTCGGCATAGGCTTCGGACGTCTCGCCTGGCCTAAGGTCACGATAGGCATAGCAGGGCGAGACATGGTGGCTCTGTGGCAGGATCGGCTGGAACTGCGCCCGCCGCCAGGCATTGCCGCCGGCCGCGAGCGCGCCGAGCGTATTGCCGTGATAGCTCTGCCGGCGGGCGATGAAATGGCGGCGCTGCGGCTGGCCGATTTCGACGAAATATTGCCGCGCCATCTTGAGCGCCGCTTCGACCGCCTCCGAACCGCCCGAGACGAGATAGACGTAGTCCAGCCCTGCTGGCGCCAGGTCGATCAGGCGCTCCGCAAGCTCTTCCGCGACATCGGTGGTGAAGAAGGAGGTGTGGGCATAGCTGATGCGGTCCATCTGGGCGCGCATCGCCGCAAGCACCTCCGGGTGGCCATGGCCGAGGCAGGAGACGGCGGCCCCACCGGAACCGTCGATATAGCTGCGCCCCTCGGCATCCGTGATCGTGATGCCCTGCCCCGCAACCGCTCGCGGTAGCCGCCCATTCAGGGAGCGATGAAGAATCCTGGTCATCCTGGCTTCCGGGTTAGCGTGGCCCCGCCGCCCTCACCGCGGCCTGCAATTCATGGCACAGGGCAGCAATCGGCGCACGTCGCCAGACACCGGTGCCAACAGAGTATCCTGYGGCGCGACGCGCCATACTCTTGTTGAGCACCGAGTCCTGAAGGTCTCTCTGTATGTATTGCGAAAGAGGGGCCTCGCGCCCGCGCTGCTGGCGATATCAGGGTGCTCTTGGCGGCATCCCCGGCGCATCTGCGCCCGCATTTTCCCTCTTCCGGGCGAGCACCTGTTCCGCATCGGCGCCCGGCCGTATTCATGACCGGCGCACCAACGGCAGGTCATAGCTGACGTTACGTAGGCGTCCCTTGAAAGCACAAAGGAAGTGCTTTATATCCTCGGCATGGTTTCGCGCTATCAGTCGACCATGAGCTACGTCCTGGACCCCTCGCCGGACGACATGCGCGCGATCCGCGC
>NZ_JBFTRC010000130.1:0-30456 GCF_056399325.1 Allobosea sp. 01N443 | reverse complement strand
TCCAGGGGGCGGCGTCGGGGATCTCGCGCGAGCCTTTGGTGAAGCCGAACGCGCCTTCCAAAGCGAGCTGCGCAAGACCGGCTGCGCCAGCTTCGAGGCGGCAAGATCGCAAGTGCTGCAAAAGGGCGAAGCGATCGCCGAAGCAGAGCTGCAAAGGAAGCTGATCAGCGCCACCGCTCCCAGGGGGCTCGAAGTCCTTCGGCAGGAGACCCAGAACCAGCGCGCGCTCGCCGCCCAGTCCGCTGCGCGGGAGATCGACGCAAAGGAAGCGTCAGAGGAGAGCCGCGCCGGGGCAGTCGAGGCCCAACGCATCGCCCTCCACGACGAGAAGGCCGCCGAAGACGCCGCGGCGCAGCATCGCGCCCAGCATGAGAAGGCCACGCTTGACGCAGCGGTCTGGAACGAGCGCCTGAATGCCGCAATCACGAGCGCCAGCGAGAAGGGGCGTGACCTCATCGAGGCCCGCTCGAAGATCGCGGATGCCGAGCTGCAGGCCAGTTTTGATGCCGCCCAATCGGCCGATATGACGGCCAAGGAGGCTGAGCAGGCCGCCATTCGCGCGCTGGAGCGGGCGAACCCCGAAGCCGCCTCGCTGGCCCTCTCCAGGGCCGGGAACGCAGCTGAGAATATCCGCGCCGATCTTGAGAGGACGGCCCGCGAGGCTCGTGATCTCGAGATCGAACTTCGGGCGCTTGGTCGTGATGGATTGGGCGAGCAGCTCTCCGAGATCGAAGGCCAGATCGCGCTCAGGCAAAGGCAGCTCGCGACGACCAAGGCTCAGGCCGATGGCGCCCGGCTTCTCTACGAGACATTGGCGGAAGCGCAGCGCGAGTCCAAGGACCGCTGGCTCGGCCCGGTACGCGAACGGGTTGCTCCGTATCTGCGCCTGCTCCATCCCGACAGCCAGATCGTGCTCAACGAGGACACGCTCGAGATCGAGCACTTCGTCCGCGCTGGTGTCGAAGAGCCCTTCAGACAGCTCAGCATGGGCGCCAGAGAGCAGACAGCGGTGATCACGCGCCTGGCACTGGCGGACATCCTGCGAGGCTTTGGCCAGCCATCGATCGTCATCCTCGACGACGCACTGGTGAACACCGACGAAGAGCGTCTCGACCGGATGCACCTCGTCTTGAACAAAGCTGCCGGTTCCCTGCAGATCCTCATCCTGACCTGTCGAGAGAAGGATTTCATCCAGCTCGGCGCTCCGATCAGGCGCATTTAGCCTCACCCGCGAGGGTAAGGACCAGGGCCGGAGTTGCCGTGTTGCTGCCAAGGCTTATCTACGTCCCATGACCGCCATCCCCTTCGACAATTCCTACGTCCGCTTCCCCGAGCGCTTCTTCGCGCGGGTAACCCCCAGCGCGGTCCGTTCGCCGCGTCTGCTGCGGTTGAACACGGCGCTCGCGGAGCAGCTCGGTCTCGATCCGGTCTGGCTGGCGGGGCCCGACGGCACCGAGATGCTTGTAGGCAACCGTGTTGCCGAAGGGGCCGAGCCCATCGCCACGGCCTATGCAGGTCACCAGTTCGGCGGGTTCAGCCCGCAGCTCGGCGACGGACGCGCCGTCCTGCTCGGAGAGGTGATCGATCGCGAGGGCAGGCGCCGCGACATCCAGCTCAAGGGTGCAGGGCTGACACCGTTCTCGCGTCGGGGCGATGGGCGGGCCGCACTGGGGCCGGTGCTGCGGGAATACATCGTCAGCGAGGCGATGGCTGCATTGGGCGTTCCGACGACACGGGCGCTCGCCGCCGTGACGACAGGCGAAACGGTCAGGCGCGAGACGCTGCTCCCCGGAGCTGTGCTGACCCGCGTCGCCTCCAGCCATATCAGGATCGGGACATTCCAGTTCTTCGCGGCCCGCAGTGATGTCGAGGGCCTGCGCCTCCTCGCCGACCACGTCATCGCCCGGCACTATCCTGACGTCAGCGCCAGCGCAGCACCCTATCTGGCCCTGCTGGAGGCTGTCATTGCCGTGCAGGCGGCGCTTGTCGCCCGCTGGATGCAAATCGGGTTCATCCACGGCGTGATGAACACCGACAACATGTCGGTTGCGGGTGAGACGCTGGATTATGGGCCGTGCGCCTTCATGGATGCCTACGACTCGGGTACGGTGTTCAGCGCCATCGACGAGCGCGGGCGTTACGCCTATGGCAACCAGCCGCCCGTCGCACGTTGGAACCTGACGCGGTTCGCCGAAGCGCTGCTCCCGCTGCTGGCCGATGACCAGGACCAGGCGGTCAAGCTCGCGCRGGAGGTGCTGGACCGCTTCGATGAGCTGTTCCAGACCGCATTGATCGACGGTTTCCGCCGCAAGCTTGGGCTCTTCGCCGATGAAGCGGATGATGTCGTGCTTATCAAGGCCCTGCTCGACACGATGCAGCGCGGCCAGGCCGATTTCACACTCGTGTTCCGGCGGTTGAGCACGGATGGAACGGGCCCTGCCGAAGGGAGCGCTTGCCGCGACCTGTTCGGCAATCCCGCGGAGTTCGACGACTGGGAGAGCACGTGGCGGCAACGGCTGGCGCGCGAGGCCATATCGCCCGCGGAGCGGGTGAAGGCGATGCGCGCCGTCAATCCGCTGTTCATCCCACGCAACCATCGCGTCGAGGCCGCAATCGAGGCGGCCGTGGAGCAGCAAGATCTCGCTCCCTTCGAGGAATTGCTGGCGGTTCTGGCAAATCCCTATGACGAGCAGCCAGGTCGGGGGGACTACGCCCGCCCCCCGGCGGCTCATGAGCGTGTGCTCGCAACCTTCTGCGGAACCTGAACTCAGCGGGCCTCGATCCGAGCCGGTGTCGGATCGCGAGGCTCGCTGAGAGGCTGCGTGCGCCGGTCTCGCCCTATCGCATCGCCCTAAAGCCGCCTACTCCTAGTAAACTGGCCGGACATTTCGGGTATCCTCCTGTGGCGACGCTAGATGAATTCTCCGACCGCCATCATGTGGTCGTGATCGGCGCCGGGTTCGGCGGGCTCGAGGCGGTCCATCGCCTCGCCGGTGCGCCTGTTCGGATCACCATCGTTGACCGGCGCAATCACCACCTGTTTCAGCCGCTTCTATACCAGGTCGCCACCGCCTCGCTTGCAACATCGGAAATCGCCTGGCCGATCCGGCATCTCCTGCGCAAGCGCCCGGAAATCACGACGCTGCTGGCCGGCGTCATCGACATCGACCCCGAGGCCAGGCGCGTTATCCTCGATGACGGATCCACGCTTGCCTATGACAGCCTGATCGTGGCGACCGGCGCGCGGCATGCCTATTTCGGGCATGACGACTGGGAGCCCTTCGCGCCCGGACTCAAGACCCTCGAGGACGCTACGACGATCAGGCGGCGCATTCTCCTCGCCTTCGAGAAGGCAGAACGGGAAACGGATGCGCTGAAACAGGCCGCACTGCTCACCTTCGTGATCATCGGAGCCGGCCCCACCGGCGTTGAGCTGGCGGGCACGATCGCCGAACTGGCGCGCTCCACCCTTCCCGAAGATTTCCGCAACATCGATACCCGCAGGGCGCGCGTGGTGCTGATCGAAGCGGCTCCGCGCGTGCTTGGCGGCTTCGCGCCCGACCTGTCCGCCTATGCCCATCGCGCCCTCGAAGGACTCGGCGTCGAGATCTTCCTCGGCCAGGCAGTGTCGCAATGCACGGCCGAGGGTGTGGTCTATGGCGACACGACGCTTGCCGCGGCGACGATCATCTGGGCTGCCGGCGTACAAGCCTCCCCCGCAGCCGGCTGGCTGGATGCTCCCGCTGACAGAGCCGGACGGGTCAAGGTCGAGGCCGATCTCACGGTACCGGGCAGACCCGAGATTTTCGTCATTGGCGACACGGCAAGCGTCGCTGCGCCCGATGGAAGCCCTGTTCCCGGCATCGCGCCCGCAGCCAAGCAGCAGGGAAAATACGTCGCAACGGCAATCCGCCTCAGGCTTCGCGGGGAGGGCGTGCTACCCGCCTTTCGCTACAAGCATTCGGGYAGTCTGGCGACGATCGGGAAGCGGCTTGCGGTGATCGATTTCGGCTTCTTCAAGCTGCGCGGCGCGCTGGCCTGGTGGCTATGGGGCCTCGCTCATATCTATTTCCTGATCGGCGTCCGCAATCGGGTGAGCGTGGCATTGAGCTGGCTGTGGGTTCACGCGCGCGACCAGAGAAGCTCGCGGCTGATCACGCAGGGGCGCGAAAACGAAAGCCGACCGAAGCGACGATAGACCGTCCCTGGCGAAGAGCCTCACCGCGGCCGGCAGACCGCGCCGGCGCCCCGAGCCCCCCTTACTTCGTCCAGCGCTTGTCCCCGATCCGGGCACCGAAGTGATGGGCGAACAGGAGCAGCGCATCGACAACCGACTGGTCGCCGCCGCCCTCGAAGGCAAACAACGGGTAGGAAACGCTGATGGCGATGTTCATGCCCTTATGCGGGTCCTCGAAAGCAACGGAGATGGCTTTCACGCCGTCGAAAAGCTCCTGATTTGAGATCGCATAGCCGCGCAATCGCGACATCGCGACCTCGCGCAACAGATCGTCGATCGAAACCAGGGTCTGCTTCGTCACCGGATCGAGCGCTGCAGCAAAGAGACTGCGTATCTCGGCATCCGGTTTGACGGCGAGGAGCGCCTTCCCCATCGCGGCGGCATGCGCGGGCAGCCTGTGGCCAGGCTCGACCGTGAACTGGATCGGCTGCGAGCCCCGCGCCGTCTTGAGGACGACGACCTCGGTGCCGGAGAGCACGCCCAGCCATACCGTGTGCTCGGTCTGGCGGGCGAGCTCCTCCATTTCCTTCTGCGCCTGTTCCACCAGATCGAAATTCCGGTGAAAGCTGGCAGCCAGCTGCACAGCCAGGATCCCCGCCCTGTAGCGCTGCGTCGCGGGATCCTGCTCGATCAGCCCCCCGCTCGCTAGCGAAGCCAGCAGGCGCGAGGCGCTGCTGCGCGTGACTTTCAAGTGGCGGCTGGTTTCGCCAACCCGCAGCTCGCCTCCCGAATTGACGAGCAATTGCAGCGCACTAACGGCCTTTTCAATCGACTTCATGAGCGCTCGCTTGGCGGCTTGACGCCGCGCAGATGTCCTGCGTACGATAAATAATCAACATGTTGCGTAATAAGCAACACTTTTTCCGACTGTCAAGAGGAGACACCCATGCGTGGCACCGGCGGCGCGCTACTTTACGAAACCCTGAAGAGCTACGGGGTGACCTGCCTGTTCGGCATGGAGGATCCGATCCATGTGTTCCACGCCGTCGACCGCGCATTCACGCGGATCGTCACGGTGCGCGACGAGAAGCATGCGGCCATCATGGCGCATGGCTATGCCCAGGTAACCGGCCGGCCAGGCGTGTGCGCCGCCACCTTCGGGCCGGGCGCGACCAATCTGATCACGGGCCTGCTGGAGGCGCAGCGCTCCTCCGTGCCGGTGATCGCGCTCGTCCAGGACCACCCGCTGCGGCTCAAGAACAAGAACGCCAGCAGCGCGCTCGATCATGCGGTTGCTCTTGCGCCCTATGTGAAGGACGTGACGCGCATCGATGCACCGGAGCAGGCGGCCGACGCAGTGCGCAAGGCCTTCCGGATCGCGACATCGGGGCGGCCGGGCCCTGTGGTCCTGCTTTGCCCTGGCGATGTCATGGCCGCCGAAGCCGAAGCCCAGACCTGGRCTGACCAACCCTACACGCATTTCCCGGCCAACCGGGTCCGGGCGAGCCGCGAATCCATCGAGAAGGCGGCAGAGCTCCTCGCGACGGCCCAGCGGCCACTCCTGATCGCGGGCGGCGGATCGATCATCTCCGGCGCCGAAGAGGAAATCCGGATGCTGGCGGAACTGTTCGACATCCCCGTCGCGACAACCATGACCGGGCGCGGAGCCATTGCCGATGCGCACCCGCTCGCCGCGGGCCCGCTCGGCTCCACCACGGGCGGACGCTATGGTCGCGGGCAGATCTCCAACACGCTGTTCGCCGAGGCCGACGTCGTCTTCGTGCTCGGCTCGCGCACCGGCCAGATCTGCTACAGCGACTGGTCGCTGCCCAAGCCTGAAACCAAGCTGATCCATCTCGATATCGACCCGGCCGAGATCGGCCGCAATTTCGCAACCGACATCGCCATGGTCGGCGATGTCCGCGATACCCTGCGCGACCTGATGGCCTATTGCGCCGATCGCGGCCTGGCCCGAACCAACCCGGAGACCAGGGCGCGGATCGACCAGCTGACGGAGAACTGGAGGGCCGAGTTCCGGCCGGTCGCGGAGTCGGCGCAGACACCGATCCGGCCCGAACGCCTGCTGGCCGAAATCTCGGCACAGGTCGATGAACGGACCCTCATCGTTACGGATGCCAGCTACATCACCGGCTGGGCCATGAGCCATATCGATGTGCCAGGCTCGGGGCGCTTCATCCTCTCGCCGCGTGGAACCGGTGGAATCGGCTGGAGCCTGCCCGCCGCAATCGGCGCCAAGATGGCCGACCCATCGCTCAAGGTCGTCTGCGTGACCGGCGACGGCGCCTTTGGCTACGTCATCAATGAGCTCGAAACAGCCGCCCGCTACGGCGTCGATATCCTCGTCGTCGTGTTCAACAACGGCACCCTCGGCTTCCAGCGGCATTGGGAGCAGAAGGTGATGGGCCGCTATCTCGAATGCGACTTCCTCGACATCGACTATTCGGAAGTCGGTCGGGCCCTGAAGTGCCGCGGTGAGCGCGTTACGGCCCCGGAGGCGATCGCTGCGGCCCTGGCTGGGGGGTTTGCTGCCGACGGCCCCTTCGTCATCGACGTCGTCATCGATCCCAACGCCACGGCACCGATCGTCGGCTTCGAGACCATTCTCGCCCGCGACGCGGTCCATTGATGCGGTCGATCACCTCACGAGAGCCGATCTGTTCAACAGCGCCATACAAAAGGGGAAGAGCATGCTGAGAACCATCGCCAACGCACTTGCGTCGGCCGCTGTCGCGGCGGTCGTCGCGCTGTCTGCATCCGGAGCCTCCGCAGGCCCCACGCTCGATCGGATCATTTCCGAGAAGAAGCTGGTCGTCGGAGTAGCCCCCTGGAACAAGTTCGTTCTGCTGAATCCGAAGACGAGCCAGTACGAAGGCCTCATCGTCGACGACATTCGCAATCTCGAGGCGATGACCGGGATCAAGGTCGAGCTCGTCAACACGACCTGGAGCGGCCTCGTGGCCGGGCTCCAGGCCGGCAAATGGGACGTCATCATGAGCGGGCTCGGAGCGACACCCGAGCGTGCGACGGCCGTCGCGTTTGGAGAGGCCTTCGGCTATCTCTCGTCCACCGCCATGGTGCGCGCCGATAGCCCGGTGCGGACCTTCGCGGACCTGGACAAGGAGGGCAATGTCCTCTCCGTGGTCTCGGGCACCGCTGCCCAGCAATATGCCCAGCGCACCTTCAAGAAGGCGAAGGTCACGCCCCTTTCCGATACGGGAGCGGCGGTGCTCGAGGTCATGCAAGGGCGGTCGACGGCCTATATCGGCGATTCCGTCTCGAATGAGTTGCGCGCTCAGGAGCGCCCGACCGAGCTGCGCAATATCAAGTTCGCCAGCGATCAGACGGAATGGACCAGCATGAACCACGCTGTCCGGTATGCCGATCTCGACCTTCTGGTCTTCCTCGACACCTATGTCCGCTCCATGAAGCTGCGGGGCTGGTACCGCACTCTCGCCGAGAAGTGGAACCTGCCGCCTGAACTGGCTGTCGGGCCGCGCTAGCCGACGAACCAGGCAAGGGGCGGACGCCCGTCGCATATCCGCCCCCTGTCACGTCTCTGCTCCGGAAAATGCTGGTCGAATGAGATCATGAATTACACATTTCAATTCGGCGTTCTGACCGAATACGGGCCCTATCTCGCGGGCGGACTCTGGCACGCGTGGTGGACGAGTTTTCCCAGCATCATCATCACGACCATTCTCGGCGTCGTACTGGCGGCGATGAGCATGTCGCGGCGCTGGTTGCTGCGCGGCGCCTCGGTGGTTTTCGTCGACCTGTTCCGCACGCTTCCGGTCGTGGTCCTGCTGATCTGGATCCACTATGTCATGCCGATCCTGACAGGGGTTTCGTTTTCTCCGACCGTGAGCTCGATCATCGCACTGTCCCTGAACGGGGCTGCGCTTGCCTGTGAAGCGTTTCGCGGCGGCCTTGAGGCGATCCCGGCCACGCAAACCCAGGCTGCACAATCGCTTGGGTTCTCACGCTGGAAAGTGATGCGTTACATCACGCTGCCTCAGGCTTTCTTTGCGACCCTGCCGTCCCTCACCAATGTCCACATCACAGTCATCAAGAACGTCACCGTAACAGTACTGATCGCAGTGCCCGAGGTGATGTTCCGGGCTCAGGAACTGACGGTCCAATTCTTCCGCCCGCTTGAGTTCTATACTGGCGCAGCCGTTCTGTATGTGGCGCTTATCTGGGGATACGCCCTGCTCATGCGGATGCTCGAAAGGCTTCAAAAATGGCAACCGATCTGATGACGGGCGCGACGGCAGCCTCGGCTCAGGCCTTCATCCGTATTCGCGACGTTCACAAATCCTATGGCGCCGTCAGCGTGCTCAACGGCATTTCGCTCGACGTCGCACAGGGCGAAGTGCTGGTGCTCTGCGGCCCCAGCGGTTGCGGCAAGAGCACGCTCCTGCGCTGCATCAACGGCCTCGAGACGATCAATCGCGGCGACATCTCCGTGGGCGGGCGCAATGTCGAAACGGCCAACCCCGATACGTTGCAGAAAATTCGCCTGTCGACGGGCTTCGTCTTCCAGAACTTCAATCTGTTCCCGCATATGACGGCGCTCGAGAACATCACCATCGCGCCGATGAAGATCCTCGGGACGCCGCCCCGCATGGCAACAGAACAGGGCAGAAAGCTGCTCGAACAGGTCGGCATGGCGGAGAAGGCGAGTGTCTATCCGTTCCAGCTCTCCGGTGGGCAGCGTCAACGCGTGGCGATCGCCCGGGCACTGGCGATGAACCCCACCCTGATGCTGTTCGACGAGCCGACATCGGCGCTCGATCCCGAGATGCGCGAAGAGGTTCTCCAGGTCATCCGCAAGGTGCACCAGGAGCACAACATGACCATGGTCATGGTGACCCACGAGATCGGGTTCGCCAAGAGCGTCGCCAGCCGGGCCATGCTGCTCGACGCCGGACAGATCGTCGAGGAGGCCCCTGCCCGCGCCTTCTTCGAGAATCCGGCCGAGGAACGCACCCGGCGCTTCCTGCGCGCCATCATCAACGATTGATCCTTGGCGATTGCCTTCCCCTCGCGCAACGCCGGCATTCGTGTGCCGGCGCGCCGCCACACGAGTCCCTGCAATGATCCAACCGAACTACATCGGCGGAGAGTGGCGTCACGCAAGTGAAGCGATCGCCAACATCAATCCGTCGAACACCAATGACATCGTCGCCCATTACGCGCAGGCCACTCATGCCGACGTGCAGGACGCCATCGACGCAGCTGCGACAGCCTTCCCGGCCTGGTCGCGCTCATCGATCCAGCTCCGGCACGATATCCTGAAGGGTATTGGCGACGAGATCCTCGCTCGCAAGGACGAACTCGGGATGCTGCTTTCCCGCGAGGAGGGCAAGGTGCTGGCGGACGGCATCGGTGAGGTCGTGCGGGCCGGGCAGATCTTCCACTTCTTTGCCGGTGAGTGCCTGCGCCTGGCAGGCGACAGGTTGGCCTCGATGCGTCCCGGCGTCGAGGTCGACATTACCCGGGAGCCTGTCGGCGTCGTCGGGCTGATCACGCCCTGGAACTTTCCGATCGCGATTCCTGCCTGGAAGATCGCGCCTGCCCTCGCCTACGGCAACTGCATCGTCCTCAAACCGGCCGAACTGGTGCCGGGCTCCGCGCATGCGCTGGCTGACATCCTTGCCAGAGCCGGCCTTCCGGCCGGCGTCTTCAACCTCGTGATGGGATCGGGATCTGTCGTCGGCGAAGCGATCCTGCGCAGCGATAACGTGGACGCAATCTCCTTCACCGGCTCTGTCACCACGGGCCGCAAGGTCGCAGAGGCCTGTGTCGCATCCGACCGGATGAAGAAGATGCAGCTCGAAATGGGCGGCAAGAACCCGCTTGTCGTGCTCGACGATGCCGATATCGAACTGGCGGTTGGGTGTGCGCTCAATAGCGCCTTCTACCAGACCGGGCAGCGTTGCACCGCAGCGTCCCGGCTGATCGTCACCGACAAGATCCATGACAGCTTCGTAGAGCGCCTGATCGATGCCATGCACGGGCTCGTCGTCGACGATGCGCTCAAGCCGGAAGCAAGCATCGGACCCGTGGTTGACCAGAGGCAGCTCGATCAGGACCTGCGCTATCTCCGCCTTGGTCAGGAGGAAGGCGGCCGGCTTGCGTGCGGCGGTGAGGTTCTCGCGCGGGCCACGCCAGGATTCTATCTATCGCCGGCGCTGTTCACCRAGATCGACCAGACCATGCGGATCGCCCGCGAGGAGGTCTTCGGGCCAGTCGCAGCAGTCATCCGCGTCAAGGACTATGACGCCGCGCTTGCCGCCGCCAACGATACAAGGTTCGGCCTCTCGGCCGGCATCTGCACGACGAGCCTCAAATATGCGAGCCACTTCAAACGCAACGCAGAGGCCGGAACGGTCATGGTCAATCTTCCGACCGCCGGCACGGATTACCACGCGCCCTTCGGTGGCCGCAAAGGTTCGTCCTACGGCCCCCGGGAACAGGGCCGCTACGCGCAGGAATTCTACACGACCGTGAAGACCGCCTACACGCTTCCGGCCTAGCCGCCGGAGGGTGGAGAATCGGCTGGCCGAATCACGGGCATTTTTCCGAAGTCCACTGCGCCGGGATGGCCGACGTCCGGCGCAGGCCGCGACGGGGGCATCGTCAGCACGCCGGTGCGAGCCATTCAGTCTCGACATGGCCTTCGGCTGGTCCCTGCCCGCACCTCGGTTTCGGGGCAGGTCTATCGTTGTGCCCTCTGCCAATTCTTGGTGCCCGCCCCAAACCTTCTCCAAAGCCATGTCATGAAGCCGCGTTGCTTGCTGCGGCTGCGGCCTAATCCACGCCGATACGCTTCGTTGCACGAACGCCCGCACGATCGGCGCATGCAGCATTGGCCATTCTGCAGCGCCCAGTTGACGCTTTCGCTGGCCCATGCCTTGCTGACGGCTGCTTGAGGGAAAAGCAGGGGGCGCAAGACCCCCGGAACATTATCAACGGCCTGTCGGCGGAGGGTATTTATGAACGAACACGACCTGCGAGGTTTGATCGCGGATGTGAAGGAAGGTGGCCTGTCGCGGCGCTCCTTCGTGCAGAAGATGGTGGCGCTGGGACTGAGCGCACCGATCGCAACCCAGATGTTGGCCTGGAACGGCGTCGCGATGGCCCAGTCGGCCGACGACTACAAGCCGACCAAGGCCGGTGGCGGCGGGCCGCTGAAGATCCTGCTCTGGCAGGCACCGACCCTGCTGAACCCGCATTTCGCCAGCGGCACCAAGGACCAGATCGCCTCGCGCGTTTTCTTCGAGCCGCTCGCCGGCTGGGACAAGGACGGCAATCTCGTTCCCCAACTCGCCGCCGAGATCCCGACCAAGGCCAATGGCGGAGTGTCTGCCGACGGCAAGGAAGTGATCTGGAAGCTGAAGCAGGGCGTCAAATGGCATGACGGCAAGCCGTTCACCGCGGATGACGTCGTCTTCACCTGGGAATATGCCGCCGATCCGGCCACCGCCGCCTATACGRCCGGCGCCTACAAGGACATCAAGGTCGAGAAGATCGACTCCCACACCGTCAAGATCATCTTCAAGGATCCGACGCCGTTCTGGGCCGATGCCTTCGTCGGCGTCGCCGGCATGATCATCCCGAAGCACCATTTCGGCGAGTACAAGGGCGCCAAGTCGCGCGAAGCCCCGGCCAATCTGAAGCCCGTTGGCACCGGCCCCTACAAGTTCGTCGAGTTCAAGCCCGGCGACCTGCTCACGGGCGAACGAAACCCCGATTATCACGTCAAGAACAAGCCGCATTTCGACACGCTCGAAGTCAAAGGCGGCGGTGACGCGGTCTCGGCGGCGCGTGCCGTGCTGCAGACCGGCGAATACGACTATGCCTGGAACATGCAGGTCGAGGACGAGATCCTCAAGCGCATGGAGACCGGCGGGCGCGGGCGCGTGGTGGTGGTTCCTGGTGGCGACGTCGAGTTCATCATCCTCAACCCCACGGACCCGTGGACCGAGGTCGACGGCGAACGTTCGAGCGTCAAGACCAAGCATCCGACGCTCAGCGATCCGGCGGTGCGCCAGGCGATCAACCTCCTGATCGACCGCGACTCGATCCAGAAGTTCATCTATGGCCGCGGCGGCACGGCGACGGCGAGCTTCGTCAACGAGCCGAAGCAGTTCAAGTCGCCGAAGCTGAAGTATGAATTCAGCGTCGACAAGGCCAACAAGATCCTCGACGACGCCGGCTGGAAGAAGGGCGCCGACGGTATCCGCGAGAAGGATGGCAAGAAGCTCAAATACGTCTTCCAGACCTCGATCAACGCGCCGCGCCAGAAGACCCAGGCGATCATCAAGCAGGCCTGCCAGCGTGCCGGCATCGATCTCGAGCTGAAGTCGGTGACCGCGTCCGTGTTCTTCTCCTCGGACGTCTCCAATCCCGACACCTACACCAAGCTCTACTGCGACATGGAGATGTACACCACGACGCAGCCGCAGCCGGATCCGGAGCGCTTCCTGAACCAGTTCGTGTCCTGGGAAATCGCCAACAAGGAGAACAAGTGGCTCGGCCGCAACGTCTCGCGCTATGGCAGCAAGGAAGCGGATGAGGCCTACAAGGCTGCGCAGAAGGAGTTCGACCCTGTGAAGCGCGCCGCGCTGCTGATCAAGGTCAACGAGATCTTCTGCGAGGCCAACATCATCCTGCCGCTCCTGTCGCGCACGATCGTAGGCGCGTCGGCGAACAACCTCGTGCCCGATATTTCGGGCTGGGAAGTCACGACCTGGAACCTTGCGAGCTGGTACCGCACCTAGCCGTCCAGCGCTCCGGGACCGAATCTGGTCCACCGCTTCGCCGCCCGCTCCCATCCGAATGGGAGCGGGCGGAACTCTGATCATCCTATGACAGGGGGCGGAGGCCGGCTTGATCCGTCGGCGCCATGTATGAAGGCTGCACCGTGCCCGACCTGATCCCGAATTTGCCCATGTCGTTGCCGAAATCGGCGCATTGTTCGAACGCTACGAGCAAGCCCTGATCGACAAGGATGTGGCTGTGCTGGATGCCGCATTCTGGGACAGTCCGCACACCATCCGATACGCGTTGCACGAGAATGGCTATGGCTTCTCGGAGATCCACGCCCACCGCGTTTCTCGCCCGCCGGGGCCCGGTATCAAGGAAAAGCGGCTGCGGCTGGAGATTCTCACTCTGGGGCGCGACATTGCCACGGTGAACCTGGAGTTCAAGGTCCGCGGGCAGGACATGGTCGGCCGGTAGAGCCAGACCTGGGCGCGCTTCCCCGATCTCGGCTGGAAGGTGATCTCCGCTCACGTATCAACGATGGAGGGGCCGCGCCTCTGGTGAGCAGCCGCGCCCCCTGCTTCGCTTTGACAGTCGAGGCCCCTGCCCCCCTAGTCAGCTTCCAATGGCGCTTGCCCTCAGCGCAGCGAGCGTCCGGCTGTCGACCGCCACGATCTCCTGTCGGAGCTTGGCGTTCTCCCATTTTGCCTGACCGGGGACACGGATGGCATTAGTACCGGGGGCGCGGCGCCCGCTGCTGATGCGCTCCCGCTCGGCTGCGGCGCGGCAAGGCAAGGCCTCAGCGCCGAAAGCGCCCGGATTCAGCGTCAGGAACAGAAACGAGCAGTCATTCGGTTGCGCGGCGTCGCCGTAGAGCGCTTTCACCTCGGCTCCCACGGCACCACCGGACAGGAGCCCGCACAGCATGTCGACCGCCAGTGCGAGGGCAAACCCCTTGGGGCCGCCGGTGGGCAGAAGCAGCCCCCTGATTGCCTCGGCAGGGTCGGTGGTCGGAAGCCCTTCCGACGTTACGGCCCAGTTCGCCGGAATCGGCTCGCCGCGCTGCTGGTGATGGCGAATGCGGCCGAGAGCGCCTTCGCTCATGGCGACATCGACCACCACCGCAGGCTCGTCCGCAGTCGGAATGGCAATCGCGATCGGGTTGTTGCCGACAGCCGGCTCAGCCCCGCCGGGGGCCGGCATCAACGGCCGCGTATTCGACATCGCAATCCCGATCATGCCGGCCTCAGCGGCCTGGGCGGCATAGCGACCGGCAGCGCCGAAATGAAACCCATGACGCACGGCAACCGCGCCGATGCCGAAACTCCGAGCCTTTGCGATAGCCAGGGTCATGGCCTGCTCGGCGGCCAGATGACCGAGCATGTGGCGGCCGTCGAGAACCGCAACGGCGCCATGGTCACTCACGCACAGAGCTTCGTCATGCGGCGAGACCGAGCCCTTGCGCAGGCGTTCGATATAGAGCGGCACATGCATCAGCCCGTGCGAGCTCAGGCCCTGCTGCTCCGCTTCGACCAGGGCTTCCGCAATACGGCTCGCGCCGGCGGGAGAGAGTCCGGCGCCGGCAAAGACAGCGGCAACCTCCGCGACAAGATCGGCAACGCGCATCGGAACGGCGCTTGGTATCTGAGACATCATCAGGCCTGTGACGGTGAAACTCGATCGATCCTAGGAGGGGCTGGATAGCAAAGTATGCACAGCGCGCTCATTTCATCGTGCGAAACGCCGGCGCTTTGAACCATCCCCCCGTCCCGGCCCGCTAGGTTGGGCAGAGGTGAACTGGGCAGCGGCGCATGGCGATAACATATGATCTGGTGAAGGAGGTCACGGCCAATCTCTATGACTGGTCGCTGCGCCGGATCCCGGAGACATCGAAGAGCGCCCTGCGTAATGCGGTCGAGACCGAGACCGTGCCCCATGCACGCAAGACGCTGGCCTTCATGCTCGACAGTGCGGAAACGGCGGAGCGGACCGAGCGCTTCCTGTGCTCGGATGCAGGGGTTCCGAGCTATGCCGTGAAGATCGGATCGGGTGTCCAGATGCGAGGCGACATCCGCCAGGCCATCGTCGATGGCTTCGAGCACCTCGTCCAGACGATCCAGCCGCCGATCCTGCGCTTCGTCACCAATCCGCTGACGAATGAGCGCAGCTACAAGGGCAAGGACATGCCGCTGGTCTCCTATGACCTGCTTGGCGATGTCGACTACATGGATATCACCTGCGCGCCGAAGGCGCTCGGCGGAGGCCGCTGGGCTGCGATCGAGACGCTGGTCAGCCCGAGCCTCGATGAGATCGAACGCTGCATCCTCGAGATGGTCATGCGTGCCGGCGGTCAGCACTGCCCTCCCGTGGTGATCGGCGTCGGTATCGGTGGCACCTTCGACCATGCCGCCAAGCTCTCCAAGGACGCGACGCTGCGGCCATTCGGCCACCATAATCCGGAGCCGATGGTTGCCGATATGGAGGAGCGCCTGACAAGGGCGGTCAACCAGACCGGTTTCGGGCCAATGGGCGTCGGCGGCTCGACCACGACCTTCGGTGTGCATGTCGAGTACGCGTCAGGCCACGGTTTCACCCCTGTCGCAGTCTCCTTCAATTGCTGGATCAACCGGCGGACGCCTCTGAAGCTGGGCGATCTCTTCCTGCTCGATGGCGACGCGGTGGCGACAGTCGGCATGCCCACGCAGAAGCGCATGGTGTCCGAGGTGGCGGCCGGTCGCGAGATGCCGACACCGATGCGGGGCAGCGCATTCTTCCATATGGGCGTCAGCTATGACGAAGTGGATGGCAGGCCGGGACGCCTCCATTATGTCAATCCAACGACCTCGAGCCGCTTCAACGGCCTGATGCCTACCTTGATCCGGGAGCTCGGCCTGACCTCCGTCGGCGGCAAGGGCGGATTGTCACGCGAAAGCGCTGACGCCATGCGCGAGGTCGGCTGCGTCTATTTCTCCTTCGTCGGTGGCGCGTCGGCGCTGCTCAGCGAAGGCGTCGAAGAGGTCCTCGACAGCGCCTGGAACGACCTGATCATGCAGTTCCGGCTGAACCGCGTCAGGCTGGGAGGATTCGGACCGGTGACGGTTGCGATCGATGCCCATGGCAACTCCATCTATGAGCGCCTGATGACCTCCGCCCAGGCGCGCCTGCCGGAGATCCTGCAGGCCCTGCGGGCTCCCATCTCCCCCGTCGACGAGCAACACTGATGCAAGCGATCGAGATCACCCGGCCCGGTGGGCCGGAGGTGCTGGCCTTTTGCGAGCGCGCGTCCCCTGCGCTTGGCCCCAATGACGTCCTCATCCGGGTCCGGGCCGCGGCCGTGAACCGCCCGGATGTGCAGCAGCGGCGCGGGCTCTATCCGCCACCGCCCGGCGCGACCGACCTGCCTGGCCTCGACGTTGCAGGCATCGTCGAAGCCGTCGGCGCGGAGGTGGAATGGCCCAGGGCGGGTGACGCAGTCTGCGCGCTCGCCAATGGCGGCGGATATGCCGAGCTCTGCGCCGTGCCCGCGGTTCAGTGCATGCCCATGCCGAAGGGAGCGAGCTTCACCGAAGCTGCGGCACTGCCCGAGGCCTTCTTCACCGCCTGGAACAATGTGATCTGGCTTGGACGGCTCGCGGAAGGTGAAACGCTGCTCGTGCAAGGCGGCACCAGCGGCGTCGGCATGGCAGCGATCCAGATCGCCAAGAGCTTGCGGCAGGCCCGCGTGATCGCAACGGCAGGGACAGCCGCGAAGCTCGACATCTGCCGGGAGATCGGCGCCGATCACGCAGTGAATTATCGCGAGGACTGGGCGGCCGAGATTGTTGCGGCAATCGGCGCAGAGCAGGTCGACGTCGCGCTCGACGCGCAGGCCGGCCCCTACACCGAGAAGCAGCTGCAGCTGCTTGCGCCCGACGGCCGCGTCGTGCTGATCGCCAGCCATCTCGGCCAGATGGCGGAAGTCAATGTCCGCAACATCGTCCGGCGTCGCCTGACCCTGACCGGTTCGACCCTGCGCCCGCGTCCTGCCGCCTATAAGGGGCGGATCGCGTCGGAGCTCGTCGCCCATGTCTGGCCGTTGCTCGAGAGCAGGCGTATTCGCAACCACATCTGCGCAACCTTCGACTGGCGCGATGTACGGGAGGCCCATGCCCTGATGGACGCCGGCGAACAGGTGGGCAAGGTCGTCCTCACGCTCGATGGCTGACACCAGCGTTTGACATCGCTTCGGGCAGCAGGTCTCCTTGGCGTCGAGCAGGCGGGTGCCCCAGCATCACGCATAACAATCCGTCTGGCTGGGACCGCCTCTTGCCCTCGTTCACTCCCGTCCAGTCCGTCGTCAAGGCGCTCGACCTTCTCGCCGAAATCAACCGCAGCGGATTGGCGACGGTTGGCGATCTCCACCGGCGAACCGGCCTGCCCAAGCCGACGATCGTCCGGCTCCTCGAAACGCTCATCGCCACCGGCTATGTCATGCGCGACAGCCGTGTGCGGGGGTATCAGGTGACTTCCGGTGTGAACCGGCTGAGCGCCGGCTTCCACGGTGCGCCGATGGTGATCGAGGCCGCGCGCCCCTGGGCGACGGCCCTTACCCGGCAAATCAAATGGCCCTGCGCCGTCTGTGTCCTCGACTACGACGCCGTGATCGTGCGTTTCAGCACCATTCCCGACAGCCCGATTTCCCCGTTCCACGCAACCCTCGGCCATCGGCTGAGCCTGGGAGGGCGCGCGCTCGGGCGGGCCTATCTCGCATTCTGTCCCGAAGAGGAGCGCACGATCGTGCGCTCTGCAATGCTGGCTTCCCCGGACCCCGAGAACAGCGGCCTCGGCGACGAGGAGTTGGAACGGCTGATCGCCCAGGCACGCTGGCGCGGTTACACCGAGCGCGACCCTGCCGTCGAGCCGCGCACGTCTGCGACGATTGCCGTTCCCATCATGCTGGGCGAGCGCGTGCTCGCGACCTTCGGCGTCACCTTCTTCCGGTCCGTCGTGGCGACGCCCGATGATCGCGCGCGGATCATCCATCCCCTGAAGAAGGCGGCGGCAAGCATCGAGACGCAACTCAAGGCGCTGTCGCAATCAATGGGCGTCGCGTTTCAGGATGAGAAATAGGCCGCCTTCCCAACCTCCGTCGCCAGGAAGCCGCGCATAGTTCCGGGGCACAACCGCGCCGAACGATCGGTTGCCGCTCCGGAGGAACAGCCACCATGTCATTGTATTCTCGCCGCGCGTTCGCGGCGTCGCTCGTCGGCCTCGGTGCTCTGGCGAGCACGCGGGGCGCGCTCGGTCAGAGCTGGCCGGCCCGGCCGGTGACCATCATCGTGCCCTTCCCGGCCGGCGCGGCCACCGATGTCGTGGCCCGCCTGCTCGCGGAGAGGCTCCGCGCAGAGCTGGGGCAAGGTTTCATCGTCGAAAACAAACCTGGTGCCGGCGGAAACCTCGCCGCGGCCAGCGTCGTGCGCGCCGCCCCCGACGGGCATACGCTGTTCGTCTCCTCGTCTGGGCCGCTCGTCACCAACAAGCTGCTCTACAAGACACTCAGCTTCGACCCGCTCGTCGATTTCGAGCCGATCGCCATGATCGGAGATGTGCAGGTTGTGGTGGCGACGCACCCTTCCCTGCCAGTCAAGACACTGTCCGAGCTGATCGCCTACGGCAAAGCCAATCCGGGCAAGCTCACATTCGGAAGCCCGGGCTTCGGCCTGATGGGGCACATCGCCGGCGAACTGATCCAGCGCAAGGGCGGTTTCCAGATGACCCATGTGCCCTATCGCGGTTCTGCGCCGCTTGCGACCGATCTCCTCGCAGGAATCGTCAATGTCGCCGTCGATTTCCTTCCGCCCTATATTCCACATGTGAAATCCGGAGCCATCCGCGCACTCGCAGTCACGGCCGAAGAGCGGGCGCCGCAACTGCCCGATGTGCCGACCCTGTCGGAAGCGGGACTGACGGGAGTCAACGCCTCCTCCTGGTATGCGATCGTTGGTCCCAAGGGCCTTCCCGAGCCGATCTCACGCCGGATCAGCACGATCGTGAACGATTATGTGCTGAGCGCGGAGGGCCGCGCGAAGCTCGATCCGATCGGCGTGCGCTCGCTCGGCGGCGGACCGGACGTCGTCCGGAAAGCCCAGGCGCAGGAAATCGCCAAATGGAGCGAGGTCATCCGCACGGCTGCGATCGCCCTCGACTAAACCTTCGCCGCAAAGAAAAACCCCGGGTGAGCGCTACCGCTCACCCGGGGTTTTTGCATGCTCGGGATCAGACAGCGCCCGGCGAAACGTCGTCGAGATTCAGCAATGCCGCCGCATGTCCGCCGATCATGGTCCTGATGTCCTTCTCCGCGAATTGCAGGTCGAGCAGCCCACCGACGATCTCGCGGTAGCCATCGACCGGGCGTGGCGAACCGAGCAAGCCGAGATCGGAGCACAGCAGGGTGCGTTCGACACCGGCGACCTCGATCAGATGAGCGAGGTCGGACATCTCGTATTTCTTCGAGCGCCCTTCGACGAACATGCAGATCGAGTGCTCCATATAGGCACCGAGCGAAACGAGCTGGCGGATGTCGGCATCCGTGCAGCCCACGATATAGGTCGGGTGGTTGACGATCATCTTGCGGACGCCGCGCGCACGCGCTTCCTCGAACACGAGGTGGAGTTCAGAGGCATGGAGGTGGCCGCCCGCGAGAACGATGTCCCCCTCGGCAATCAGGTCGAGGATCTGCTTGACCGCGTCCGTCACCGTGCCGCTCGCATCGAGTGCGGTGAGCGGCAGCGCATCCAGCATCTTCCCTGCGGTCTTGGGGAAGGTCTTGACGGCGCCTGACGCCAGGACCGCGATATGGTTCGCGGCCGAGAGGGTCGGCAACCAGACGATCTTGCCGCCGATCTTGATGCAATGGTCGACGGCATGCGGATTGAACCCGCCCGAGGCATTGTTCAGCGCCACGCCGGAAAACAGCTTCAAGCCATTGTCGGGGAAGAGCTTCTCCAACATCACGGCATGCGAGGTGCCGAGGTAGAAATGGTCCTTGTAGACAAGCGCGCGGAACTTCGCGGAGGCAGCGTCGAGCATGGCCTCATGATGGTCGAGGATGCGCGGCATCGCGGYGGGGCCGCTGTGACAGTGCAGATCGACCGCACCGACGAGCAGATCCGCGACCTGCCGGGCACGGTCGGTTTGGGGGGCCTTGTCGAGAAGCATGCTGAAGTCCTCAGGGCGTTTCGCCGGGCATTGGATAATCTGCGGCGTTGATCACCCAACCGGGCTTTTCCGAGAAATCCATGCGTGGCGGTGAGAAGATGTCGATCATCTGGTTCAGGCCGGGCAGCACCGACCGGGACGTGTGGATCGAAGGCGGCGGGATGACCGTCAGCGACGGAGCCGCCATCAACTCGTGCTCGTCCTCGCGCCAGATCCTCATATCCGGCGTCCAGGGCCAGCGGATATCGTGGATGTAGGCGCCGTCGATGACGAGTGAGCCCTGCTCGAAATCGTCATGGTGATGCGGCGAGAGCTTGGTGATGTCGCGCAGCCCGAGCCGCGGGTCGAGCACGTTCACCATCAGCGTCGTGCAGCGAAAAATCCGGCCGAAGCGGCTCTCGCCCCCCTCGCCTTCCAGGCTGTAGCGCCGCAGTTTCCAGCCACCGCGCGGCTCGGGCCAAGGCTCCAGGAGCGCGACATTGGCGTGCGGTTCGGCATAGGACGAGGCATTGGAACAGGCTGCCGCCAGATCGGTCGCAGCAGTGGAGAAGATCCGGATGACGCGGCCATCACTGGCTGCCGTGACCTCGGAATCTCCGGGCGGCACGAACAGGATGGATGAGCCCGGCGAGGCGAGGCTCTCCCCGCGGGCAGAGAGCGACGCGCCCATGGCAGCGTCCGGCAGGATCACGCAATACTCATCCGGATGGCCGATGCGCGCCAGACTCGCCCCCGCGCGCACCTCCGAATAAGCGACGATGAAATTCTGCCCGCGCGCGATCCAAGTGCGGGCATCGGACCCGGCCTCCTGCGGCTCCTGCGCATAGAAGCGCGCATAATCCGCGCCGGCATAGGACGAAACGGGCGAAGCCTTGGCAGGCGCCCCGGTCGCGAGTTTGGCGCGGGGGTCGGTGGGGTGGAACATCGAGAATCTCTCCAGTTCAGCCGACTGCAGCCTGAGAAGCACGGGTTTTCATCGCCGACATCTCGCTGAACGCGTGGCCGGCCGCCTTCCTCAGGAAGCCCTGGTCGGACGAGACGATGAAGGCGCTTGCACCGCGCTCGGCAAAATCGGCGGCCTCATCGGCGTCGTCGGTCATGACGCAGACCGGCTTGTTCGCCCGTTTCGCTGCGGCGATGATCCTGTCCACCGCATCGCGGACCACAGGCGCGTCCCGTGTCGGCGCACCGAAAGCAACCGTAAGGTCGCCGCGGCCAATGAAGACGGCGTCGAGCCCATCGACGGCGAGGATCGCGTCGATCTCCTCGAGTGCAGCGGGATCCTCGATCATCGCGATGGCGGCCGTGGCGGCGTCGGCCGCATCAACATGGTTCCACATCTTCAAGGCGCCGTAACCGCCGGCCCGGGTCACGCCCGAAAATCCGCGCGCACCGCCCCGATAGCGGCAGGCGGCAGCAAGGATACGGGCCTGCGCGACACTCGAGACATGCGGCGCCAGGACACCGACTGCGCCGCAATCCAGGACCGACAGGATCGCGTCATGCGAAAGCACCGGAACACGCACGACCCCGGCGACCCCGGCGGCCCGGGCCGCGAGAAGCGCCACATCGGTAGAGCCCCTATCGAAGGGGGCATGCTCCTGGTCGATGACGACGAAGTCGAAGCCGACTGCGCCGAGGATCTCGATGGCGTGGCCGGTCGGTGTCTTGATGAAGCTGCCGATCAAGGACTCGCGATCGAGCAAGCGGCGCCGGAAGGAATTGTAGGGCGTGTTCTGCATGGACTCGGCACGGGATCGAGCGGCTGGGATGCGCCATCATCGCATCCGGCACCGGCGCAGCATGGCGATCTCCGCGCATTTCGCATTGTGAAATGGCGTGTGCGGCGCCCGTCGTTTCAAGCAATGAAACGAACAAAGAACCTCGTTGTGGTCGGCCGATGGATCGCCCACCACCACAGACAAATGGGGAGGACCATCACATGCACGCTCGCTTGACCACGGCCTTGGGCTTCACTCTGGCGCTGGCGGTTTCCGCCCAGGCCGGCACACTCGAAAAGGTCCGCGAGCGCGGTCAGCTGCTCTGCGGCGTCAGCCCGGGTGTGGCGGGCTTCTCCGTCCCGGACGAGGCCGGTCGCTGGACCGGATTCGATGTCGACCTGTGCCGGGCCGTCGCCGCCGCCACATTGGGCGACGCAAGCAAGGTCAAGTTCATCCCCCTCAGCCCGAAGGACAGGTTCGTCTCGCTGCAGAGCGGCGAAATCGACGTGCTCTCCCGCCAGGCGACCTGGACGCTCTCGCGCGACACGCAACTCGGTCTGCGCTTCGCCGGGATCAACTACTATGACGGCCAGGGCTTCATGATCCGCAAGTCGCTCAATGCGGGCTCCGCCAAGGAGCTTGGCGGTGCGTCGGTCTGCGTGCCGACCGGTACGACCACGGAACTGAACATCGCCGACTTCTTTCGCGCGAATGGGATGAAGTACGAGTCCGTCAGCTTTGAATCGGGCGATCAGGCCGCCAAGGCCTTCGAGTCGGGACGCTGCGACGTCTTCAGCAACGACGTCTCGGCGCTGTCGGCCTACAGGCTGAAGCTGGTCAACCCGGCAGAATTCGTGATCCTGCCCGAACTGATCTCCAAAGAGCCGCTCGGGCCAGTCGTGAGGCAGGGCGACGAGGCCTGGAACAGCATCGTGCGCTGGTCCTATTTTGCGATGGTTGCTGCGGAAGAGCTTGGCGTCAGCTCGGCCAATGCCGACCAGCTCGCCGCCTCCGGTTCCCCCGAGGTGCGCCGGCTGCTTGGCAGCGAGGGCAAGTTCGGCGAGCCAATGGGCCTGAAGAACGATTGGGCGATGCAGATCGTCAAGCAGGTCGGCAATTACGGCGAATCCCACGACCGCAATGTCGGCGCGGGCTCGCGGTTGGGGATCGCGCGCGGGCTGAACAATCTCTGGAGCAAGGGCGGTCTGCAATATTCGCCGCCGGTACGCTGACCATCCGCGTTGCCGCGCCCACTACGGAGAAAGCTGTGTCGACCCCCACCATCATCCCGGTTCCGCGTATCGCACGCCTGCAGAACGTCCCGGCGCGCCGCACCCCCGCTCCCATTAAGGGAGCACCGCCGCCGGTCAGCTTGCATCTCAACGAGTCCTCGGAGCCCCCCGCTCCGAGCGTCGTGGCGGCGATGTGCGCCGCCACCGGCCAGGTGAACCGCTACCCCGATCATGACGGCGCCTCGCTGATCGAAGCGCTGGCTTCGCGCCTTGCCGTACCGCCAGCACAGATCGTGCTGGGGGCCGGCTCGAACGAACTCCTCTTCGCCAGCGCCGAATTGGCCCTCGACGCGGACGACGAGGCGGTGGCGCCGCATCCTGGCTTTCCAGCCTATGCCAAGGGCGCCGCGATGCGCGGCGCAAAGCTCGTATCTGTTCCGAACCGGCGCGATGGCCTCGTCGACGTCGTGGGCACCCTGGGCGCCATCACCGACCGGACACGCCTCGTCTTCGTCGCCTCGCCGCATAACCCGACCGGCGGCATGCTCGACGAGGCCGATGTGGAGCAACTCGTCGCCGGCGTCCCGGATCATGCCCTGCTGCATTTCGACGAGGCCTATTTCGAGTTCGGCCATCATGCCGGCGGGCCCGACGTGCTCGCCATCCTGCGCCGCCGCAGCGGCCCCTGGATCTCGACGCGCACCTTCTCGAAGGCATTCGGTCTTGCCGGCATCCGCGTCGGATACGGCATCGTCGGCTCACCGGCGCTGGCTGATGCCTATCGCAAGATCCGCACCAATTTCAGCGTCAACGCCGTGGCGTTGGCGGGAGCCGAAGCGGCTTTGAAGGAGCCCGCCTATCTCACCGACCTGCTCAGCAGGACCGCGGACGGCCGCGACTGGCTCGCGGACCAGTTGAAGGATCTTGGCTTCGTGGCCTTGCCCAGCGCGGCTAATTTCCTGGCGGTCCTCACGCCCGCACCGGCCGCCGAATTCTTCTCGGCGCTGAAGGCGGCAAACATCCACATCATGATGTTCGATGTCCCCGGTACACAGGGAGCCCTGCGCATTTCGATCGGCGCAAGGGATGAGATGGCTGCCTTGGTCGCGGTGCTGAAGCGGGCCGTCGGCTGACCGAACGCAAGCGTTTCATTGTTCCTGGCGGCGCCCGGCAGGCGCCGCTTCGCGCTGCAGCGCTCCGGCGTGGCTGGAGCCGACGCGCGCATGGTGAGCTGGTGCTTCGCCATGGTCGATTACCGCGCCCTTCTTCGGCCACCGCGATGCTGCCCTGGGGCAAACACATGCTGCTCCGCCCCACGCCGTGGAGCATCAACCTGGAGCTTGAATGGCCGCGGCCTCACACAGTCGGCAGCGACAGCAGCCCCCGCGCCTCTGCGACCGATGCCACGTGGCGGTCGTAGCTGCCAGCCATCTCGGCGATGCGCTTCACGAGGGCGGCATTGGACGGCGCGAGCGTGTCGCGATCGAGGCGGACATTGTCCTCCAGCCCGGTCCGGCAGTGACCGCCGAGTTCGAGTGACCAGCGGTTCAGCGTGATCTGGTCGCGCCCGATTCCGGCGCCCGTCCAGGTCGCGTCGGGCGCCAGCCGCTTCAATGTCGCGATGTAGAATTCGAACGCAGCGCGATCGACCGGCATCGCGTTCTTCACGCCCATCACGAACTGGACATGCAGGGGTCCCTTGATCGCGCCCGCGATACCCATCTCGGCAGCCTTGAAGATCATCGAGAGATCGAAGGCTTCGATCTCCGGCTTGACGCCGTGGGTCAGCATCTCCGCCGCCAGCCAGTCGACGAGATCCGGGCTGTTCTCATAGACCCGCGTCGGAAAATTGCATGAGCCTGTCGAAAGCGAGCACATGTCCGGCTTGAGCGGGATCATGCCCCCGCGTTCCCTGCCCGCCCCAGAGCGCCCTCCGGTGGAGAGCTGCACGATGATGCCCGGGCAATGTTTGCGCAGCCCCTCGAGCAGGCGGCCAAAGCGCTCAGGGTCGGAGGTCGGCGTGCCCTCGTCGGTGCGGACATGGCAATGCGCCAGCGTCGCCCCCGCCTCGAAGGCCTCCTGCGTCGACTCGACCTGCTCGGCAATCGTGATCGGAACGGCGGGATTGTCGCGCTTGGTCGGCAGCGAGCCGGTGATCGCGACAGTAATGATGCAGGGTGTGGTCATGGCAGCGCCTTCATGCATGCGTGGGCGCGGGAACGGTGATCGGGCGGGACAGACGCGCCTGCGCGGTCAGGCGGATGCCCGCATTGGCCGCACCATAGCCACCATAGCCATTGCGCTGGACGATCTCGAAGAACAACCCGCCATCGAGCGTCGCGGTATAGGCCTGCCAGAAATCGCCGCCGGCATCGCGGTCGTAGAGAATGTTGAGCGCCTTCAGCGCATCGATCTCCTCGGGAGGCAGATCGGACCGCGCTTCGAGGTCATCGTAATAGTTCTCCGGAATCGGCAGCATGGCGACGCCATTGGCCACCAACCGTTCGACGGTCGCCCGAATATCATTCGTGGCGAAGGCGATATGTTGCACGCCGGAGCCGAAGAAATCGGTGATGAAGCGGGCCGACAGCGTCCGGTGGCTTTGCGAGCCGTTGAGAATGAGTCTCAGGCCATGGCCGGCCTGACCATCCAGCCCGCTCTCGATGACCTGGCTCTGGACGACGCCCCCTGGATCGATCACCGCCTGGCTCGGCGTCTTCGTTGTCTTGAACAGCGACGAGTAGAACAGCAGCCAGGTCAGCATTTCCTCATACTGCATGCTCTGCGAGATGTGATCGACCCCCACCAATCCGGCGCTTGAGCCATTCGCGCCGGTGGGCTCGAAATCCACCTGCGACCAGCGTCCAAGGGCGGAAGACTGATCCAGGAAATAGAGCAGGCTGCCGCCAAGGCCGCGCACGGCCGGGATGTCGAGTTCGCCTGGCCCGACCGCGCCGGCATGAGGCACATCGAGCAGGGCCGTCGCGCGTTCTGTGGCCGCGCCCGCATCTGCAACCCTCAGCGCGATCGCGCAGACCGAGGTCCCATGCGTGATCTGGTAGCTATGGGCGAAACCGTCGATATCGCTGTTGAGCACGATGCGGATATCGCCCTGGCTCCAGAGATCGACATCCTTGGAGCGATGCGCGCCGACGCGGCTGAATCCGAGCGCGCTCAGAAGGCTCTGGAAGCCCGGCCGCTCGGCCTCGGCGATGGCGAACTCGATGAACTCGACCGCTTCGACAGGCTCAGGCGCCGGCATTGCGACCGCGCCGGGCACCGGCCGGCCGAGCTCCCGTGCCGTCTCGTCGAGCAGCCAGAGCAACGACCGATGGCCGTCGAGCGCCACCGAGCGGGCAGAGCCGGCCCGGAATCGGTCGTTGAAGATCTCGAGCGACAGGACGCCGTCATAGCCAGTCGACGCGAGCGCCCTCATGAAGGCAGCAAGATCGAGATCGCCCTGCCCCGGCAGGCAGCGCCAGTGGCGGCTCCAGGAGAGATGATCCATCTGCAGCTTGGGGGCATCCGCCATCTGCACCATGAAGATCCGGTCGCGCGGGATGGTGCCGATGCTGGCGGGATCGAGCCCGCGCGAGAGGATGTGGAAGCTGTCGAGGATGATGCCGACATTGTCGCGGCCGGCCCGGCGCACGATTTCCCAGGCATCGCGATAGTCGACGACATGACGCCCCCAGGCCAGCGCCTCATAGCCGACGCGCAACCCTCGTTTGGCGGCCCGCTCGCCAAGCTCGGCGAAATCGCCGGCGAGCCTGTCGATGCCGCTCAAGCCCTCGGGCGAGACACTCGAGCAGACGAAGAGCAGGTCGGTCCCAAGCTCCTGCAGGAGGTCGAATTTCCGTTCCGCCCGGTCGAATGTCCGCCCCCGCCGCGCATCGGGCATGCCTTCGAAATCGCGAAACGGCTGGCAGGTCACGATCGCGAGCCCGAGATCGCCGCAGATCCGGCGCACCTCTGTCGGCGAGCCCGGGAAGGCGATCAGGTCGTTCTCAAAGATCTCGACGGCACGAAAACCGGCAGCCGAAATGGCCTCGAGCTTCTCCTGAAGCGTACCGGAGACGCAGACGGTGGCGATGGAAGGGATCATGAGCGCGTCTCCTCGTAGCCGAGCTGTGCGACCGAGCGCAGGTCCTCCGATGTCGTGGTGGGGAATCCGAAGAACTCGAGATAGGCCGGGATCTGCTCGAACAACATGTCGACACCGATCTGGAATGCGCAGCCGCGGGCGCGAACAGCGGCCAGGAAGGGAGTGATCTCCTGCTTCATCACCACTTCCCCGACAAAGGCCGAAGGCGCGATGCGCGCGACATCCATCGGCAAGGGATCGCCTGCCTTCATGCCGAGCGGCGTCGCATTGACCAGGATCGCGAACCCGGCCGGATCGTTCGAGCCGACAGTGACGACCAGTTGCGGATAGTGCTTGCGAAGCCTGTCAGCGAGGCCGTTCGCCAGAGGCGCATGGGTATCGAACAGGCCGAGTGCCGCGACGCCTGCCTTGGCGAGCGAGGCGGCGATGGCCGAGCCGACGCCGCCGGCGCCGACGACGAGCGCACGCGCGCCCTTGAGCACACGGCCCTTGCCCAGCACACCGCGCACGAAGCCCTCGCCGTCGAACATGTCGCCGACCAGCCGGCCATCGACATCAAGCCGCACGGCATTGCAGGCTCCTGCAATCGCGGCCGTGGTTTGCACCTCGTCGACCAGCGCGGTCGTCGTCACCTTGTGCGGCATGGTGATAAGGGCGCCGTGAGCGTTGGAGAGCCTGAAGAAGAGCCTGAGGAAAGCCGGATAGTCATCCGCCTTGCAGCCCATCGGCACCACGACGGCGTCGATCCCTTCTCGCTCGAAATACGGGTTGTAGATCATCGGCGCCTTGAAGCTCTCGGTCGGATAGCCGAGATGGGCGATGAGTTTCGTCGTGCCGCGGATCATGACGAACTGGCCTTCCTAGGTGTTGATCTCRGCAGCGACGCTGACGGCTGCGCCCGACCGGGCGCTGGCCAGGATCGCATCCAGCGTCACCGCGATATCGATGGATTCCGCCAGGGTCGCGCCGGTCCAGTGCTCGGGTCCTTGCCGCACCAGCCGCTCGAACGACTCCGCTTCCGCAAGGAACCCATTGCCGGGCGCAACCTCGATGGTCTCGGGAGCKGTCTGGACGGTCGTACCACGCCGGATCGTGAGCACCGGCGGCCCCCCGAGTGGGGGATGGTTGAGATAGGTCGTCTCGATCGTTCCGGCATCTCCTGCGATCAGGGCGTGGCGGTGATAGGCCGTGGCAAAGCTGCACGAGATCTGCGCAAGCGCTCCGCTCGGAAATTCCAGCGTGGCCGCAACGYTGCGATCGACGCCGGTTTCGCTCCAGCGCGCCGTCGCGCTGACGCGCTCGGGCCGCGCGCCTGCGACGAGAAGCGCCAGGCTGACGGCATAGCTGCCCGCGTCGAGAAGGGCGCCACCGCCGACTTCGGGCTTCAGGCGGATATTCGCCGGGTCGGAGAAGGCGACGCCAAAACTCGATCGGATGAGCTGAACCTTGCCGATCGCGCCCGCGTTGAGCAATTCGCGCAGTTTCAGCGTCTGGGCTTGTGCGCGGTAGGGATAGGCCTCGACGGCAGCGGATTGTAGATCGCGTCGATCTCCGGATCGGCCAGCAAGGCTTCATAGGAGCCATGAAAATGCGGAATGCCGCATTCCATCGCAAAGCGTTCGGCCTTCCCGGCATCGCGGCTGGCGACGGCAGCGACCGTGACAGTCCTCGACGGCGCGACACCACTCGCAAAGCTGCGTGCGATATTCGCCGCACCGAGGACACCGAGACGCAGTGGCATCGATTGCAGATCGGCCATGCCGGCCTCCTCCTCAGTGATTGTGCAGGATCTCGCCGAGGAACTGCCGGGTGCGCTCGTGGCGCGGATTGGTGAAGAACGCAGCCGGCGGCGCTTCTTCGACGATCGCACCGCTCGCCATGAAGATCACGCGGTCGGCGACCTGGCGCGCAAAYCCCATCTCGTGGGTGACGCAGATCATCGTCATGCCCTCCTCGGCGAGCCCGATCATGGTGTCGAGCACCTCCTTGACCATTTCCGGGTCGAGCGCCGAGGTCGGCTCGTCGAACAGCATGACCTTCGGCTGCATGCACAGGGCCCGCGCGATCGCGACGCGCTGCTGCTGTCCGCCGGAGAGCTGGGCCGGATATTTTTCCGCCTGTTCGGCGATCTTGACCCGGCCGAGCAGGCGTCTTGCCGTGGCTTCGGCCTGCGCCTTGCTGGCGCGAAGCGAACGCATCGGCGCCAGCATGCAGTTCTCCAGCACCGTCAGATGCGGAAACAGGTTGAAATGCTGAAACACCATTCCAACCTCGCGGCGAACGGCATCGATGATCCTGGAATCATCGCTGAGAACCGTCCCACCGACACGGATCTCGCCCTTCTGGTAGGGTTCGAGATGGTTGATGCAACGGATCAGGGTCGATTTTCCCGAACCTGACGGCCCGCACAGGACGATCTTCTCGCCCTGGCGGACCGACAGGTTGATGTCGGTCAAGGCCTTGAACTCCGCGCTCAGCTTGCGGAGAAGGAGATGCCTTCGAGGCTGTCGGGGAACTTGTGGACGGGAACCTTCATCCACTTGTCGTAGACTTTCTGGAGCTCGCCATTGGCCCTGATCTTGTCGATGAAGGCGTTGAGGGCGGCGTTGATCTCCTTCTCGCCCTGCCGGGTGCAGGCGCCGTTGTAGAGGTTCTGGAATTCGAGYTTGTTYTCGAATTCGCCCGGCCGGGCCTGCTCGATACGCTGGATGTAGAAGATGTTRCCGCCRAGCGCCTGGACCTGGCCCGAGACCAGCGCCTGGATGCTGGGGGCATCRCCGTCRTAGCGCCGGATCGTCGTGCTGGCCGGCGCGTTCTTGGTGACCTGGGTATCCTGGGCTGCGCCCTTGGCCACGCCRATRGTGAACTTCGCCATGTCCTCRTTSGTCTTGATCACCGCCGATTTCGGCCCGATCAGCACGATCGTGTTGGCGACATAGGGCTTGCTGAACTGCACCACCTTGGCCCGTTCGGGCAGCATCGCCATSGTCGCAAACAGCACATCGACGCGCCCCGTGGTCAGGGCCGGGATGCGGTTATTGACCTCGAGCGGCACGAACTCGACGGGGACGCCGAGCTCCTTGCCGAASAGCGCCGCGATATCGGCATCCAGCCCATCCTGCTTGCCGGCGCTGGTGACGAAGCCCCAGGGCGGATTGTCGCCCTGGATGCCCACGACCAGCTTGCCCTTCGCCTTGATCTCCGCCGGCGTCACCGCCAGCGCAGGCCGCAGCA